>JADLKP010000226.1 GCA_016838945.1 Methanobrevibacter sp. | reverse complement strand
ATAATAAATAACTAACTAATTAATGTATTTATACAGCCATGGAGTTATTATTTTAATATTTTTATATGAGATTTTAGGCTTAAAAAAATAGATAAGAAAATAGGATAAAAAATAGACAATATTTAACTAAATATTATCAATTTTTTGAAAATAATTTATTGTTGTCAATTAAGGAAAATAGGCACAAATTATGCTTTTTTCTTGAAAAAAAGGCCAAATTTTACTAAAAGTTTATATATGATAAAAAATATAAATTTTACTTACAAGGGATTTTGAAAATAAATTCAGTTTATACGAACAGTTTATTTCAAAAAGGAGGTGTAAATATATCGAAAAAGATACATTTTACCCTGATTTTAGCATTAATATTATTTGTAAGTATTAGTGCAATTTCAGCTAATGAAATAAATGACAATAATTCAAATGGTATCGTCACATCTGATGGAATTGAATTGGATTCAGGTGAGGATACAACTAATATGAATTCTGATTTGGCTGATAATACGGTCAATGAAGGAAATTCAAATGACATATCCAATGAAGGTAGTGTTGCCCCTACAGAGGACACAGATAATGGAGATTCAAAAGTGAATCCTCCAGTAGTTAATAACAATACAAAAAGCGACACAAGCAATACCAGTGTTGCTGCTAATAATACAAATAATTCAACACAACCTTCAAAAGAGAAATCAAGTATTTCTATCTCTAAGAAATCTGTTGTTAGAGGTGCTAAATTATATGTCTACTTAAAGGATAGCAATGGAAAAGGCATCTTAGGCAAAACTATTACTGTACAGATTGGAGGTAAAACTTATACAAAAACTACAGATAAAAATGGAGCAGTCTGTTTTGACTTTACTTCATTATTAGGAAGCTATTCATTAAAAGCAAAATTTAATGGCGATTCCGATTATCTTTCTAGCCAAGAGACATTTACAATAAATTTTTATAGGCTTGAACCAAAACTTATAATTTCAACCAAATCAGTTGCTAGATCAAAATATTTTACAGGATATTTGAAAACAAGCAGTGGCAATGCCTTTTCTGGAAAGAAAATAGTTATAACATTTAGAGGTAAAAAATATACAAAAATTACTGACAGTAAAGGTAAATTTACATTAAAGATCAACAATCCTGCAGGCAAATATAAAATGTCAATTAAATTTGCTGGTTCTACTAGTTATTTGCCAGTGAGTAAAACTTTTACTCTTACTGTATACAAACAAAAAACCAATATATCTGTTGCTAGTAAAAATGTAATTAAAGGAAAATATTTATATGCTTACCTTAAAACTTATAATGGAGTAGCATTAGTAAATAAACCTGTAATTATTAAGTTCAACAACAAAAAAACATTCTATAAAACTACAAATAAGAATGGAAGAGTTAGTCTTAAGATTAATTCAGAACCAGGATCCTATTCAACAAAGATCATTTATAAAGGTAATGGGTATTATAAACCTAGTACATATTCCTTCAAAACAAGGTCTTTTATTGATAAGACAAAGATTACTGTTGCAAGCAGTTCTGTAACTAAAGGAAAATATTTCTATGCTTATCTAAAAAACAGTAATAATAAAGGGATTTCTGGTGAAAAAGTAGTTATAAGCATTAATGGTGATAAATATAGTAGAACTACTGACAAAAATGGTAGAGTTGGATTGAAAATCAACTGTAAACCAAATAATTATGGGGTAACTGTAGAGCATGCAGCTAGTAAAAAGTATATGGCCAGCAGTAAATCATTAACTCTTAATGTTAAAAATGCAACTAATGTTAATTCTGCTGGAACAGGAAATAAGATTACCACAAAAACCATAATTATAGATTCAGATAATATCTACAATAAGGATACCGATAAAAAATTCATGAATGATATTGCTACAGCACTCAGGGCTAAAGGATATAAAGTAATTGTTTCTGAATTAGGTCCTAATGCACACTGTAATGATATCTATAAAAATGGATTTAAAGATGCATGTGTTCTTTGTCTCTTTGGAGGATGCGATAGTGGTATGTTTGTAGATATGGGTGCTAAATGGTATCAGAACTATTTGAAACAATATAATAATAGGGTAGTTCTTGGGTTTACACGTACTCAAGTTGATTTAGCTACATGTTCATGGCTTCCAAGAGCTCATGACGATGACTATAGCCCTGCTAACTTCACAGGTTTAGCATATCCTGGTACATATCTCAATGAGCACAATATGGATTATATTTATGGAAGAAATGCAGCTGAAATAGCTGAAAACTTCCTGAAATATGCTGTAAATGGTTTAAGTATTGGATTAAACAATACTCTTCCAACAGGCTCTTTAGCTTCAAGCAATAGTGCAAGCGATAGCAATATTGTAAGCTCAGCAAGCTCTGTTGCAAGTTCATCATCCAAATCCGTTTTAGGATCTGCTGTTGATAGTGAACAAATTAATGTTGGCTTATTAGGATCTGCTCAAAATGAAGATTCAAATATTAATGAACCTTCAGATATTGATAATGATTTAGATGCAATGAATATTAATGCTTCAATCAATGCAGATGCTGCTAGTACTGAAATCAGTGAAAGTGCTCTTGTAGAAACTAAAATATAAATATACATTTATTAAAGTAATATCTTGAAAAAGATATTTACTTACTTTTTCTTTTTTTTAAAAAATAATTTTATTCAATAATAATCTATTTTTTCTAGTTTTAATTTCAAAGTTCTGATTTTTACTTTAACTATTAATATTAGAAAAATCATATATTTAATTAGCATTATATAAAATAATTTTATGAGATTAGATACTTAACAATTTATTTTGAATTAAATTGCGGTGAAAATATGTTTTATAGTACTATAATGAAAATTGATTCCATTGATAGATTAAGAGACATTAGGGATGCTTTATTAGTAGAGCAAGGAATTAACCCTACCAGAAATGGTGAACAGGCTATTCGTGTAGTAGTTGATAGGATTGATGAGATCCAATCTACTTTAGATAAAAGAACTTATACCATTTAATTTTTAAAGATGTATATTTGAATTTATAGGTTTTAAAATGTCAATAACACTTATACGTAGTAGGAGAAGATTAATGAATGGTAATGCATATAATTCTCCTCACTATAGAAAAAATAAAAAAACTTTAGCATCTACTCAGGCTCAAAGAGCTCAAAGAAATAGGGATAAGAAGAGAGCTCAATTGGATAAGCTTAAAAATAAGAATAAACCTAAAGCTAAAAAGGGGCCTAAAAGATCTAAAATGCCTTATAGATTTAAATATTATCAATTCCAAGATTATAAATTTAAGGAAGAATTGGAAGAATTAGAAGAAATAAAATGATTTTAGTTTTTATTTTATTTTTACTTTATTATAGTCCGATTTTTTAAAATTTTAGTTTAAATAGATACTAATTATTTGTTATATATAAAACTATTAGTAAAATATAAAATATTTTTTATCTT
>JADLKP010000225.1 GCA_016838945.1 Methanobrevibacter sp. | reverse complement strand
AGCTATTATTTAAATAGATATCATTTATTTTTTTTATAAAAAAGCTATTTTTAAAAAAAAGATTAATAAACCATTTAATATTTAAGATAATTAAAAAAATAAGAAATAATATTATGAATATTTAATCTTTAGAAATTAAAAATGAAAAAACTATTTTTTAAAAGTTCTAACTATCCTATCTTTAGTGATCTTAAATAAAACACCTACTCCATGGGTGATGGGATCTTTTGTAGAACCATCAACATCATAACGAACTGTAATAGGAACTTCAACTATTTTTAATCCTGCCTCTGCAGCATCCACAAGCATTTCACTTTCAATGCCAAAACCAGTATCCTTAAATCTGAAAACATTCTTTGCCTTTGGAGAAAATGCTCTAAAACCACTTTGTGAATCAGTGATATTGGTCCCTGCAGAAATATTTGTAGCAATGTCTAAAACTTTCTGTCCCACTCTCCTGTATGTAGGAGTATTTTCTTCAGGCCCATTCATATACCTGCTGCCGTTTACAAAATCAGCACCATCATCAATAATTGGCTTCAACAGATTAGAAATCTCATTAGGATTATGTTGGCCATCACCATCAATCGTTACAATGATAGAATCATCATCAACCGCATTAAACCCTGATTTTAACGCTTCCCCTTTACCTAAATTAGTATCATGATTAATGAGTTCTGCACCAGCATTCAATGCAACTTCTGAGGTATTGTCATCACTTCCATCATTAACGATGATGACCTTATCAACATATCTTAAAGTTGCCTCAATTACATAGGCCAATGCCTTTTCCTCATTATATGCAGGTATGATAGCTACAATTTTTGCCATTTTATCACTTAAGAAAGATCAAATTATAATATTAAAAAAAATTTTCAAAGTAAAATTAAATAAAAATAAAAGAATGGAGAATAAAAAGATTAATTAGATCAATCTTCAATTCTGTAATACCATTTCATCCATTCAACAGTTCTTTTAATTCCTTCCTTAGGAGAAACTTTTGGATCGTGTTTTAAATCACGAATAGCCTTTGAAAAATCAATGGTTTTAACTTTTGTAGTAAATTCTTCAGCAGGAGTGTAGGTTACTAATGAATCATCAATACCTACAGCCTCTAAAACCAAGTCGGAATATTCTTCAATGGTCATTTCCCATTCCTGTTTGCTTCCAACATTGTAAACTTCCCCTGGGATGAAATTATCCACAATATTCGCAAAGGTATTTGCAGTGTCTCCCACATAATCAATAATTCTTTTATGGCCTTTATGAACTGAGTAAGGTAAGCCATGAAGTGCTTTATAGATAAAAATAGGTATGAAACCTTTATAAGGAGAATAAGCTTCATGAGGACCATAACAATTTACAGGCCGAACTCTTACAGTTTCAGTTCCAAACATGGTAGCTGAATTCATGCACATCAATTCACCAGCCCATTTGGAAATAGCGTAATCATTCATTTGGTAAGTGTCTTTGATTGGCCTGTTTTCCATTACATCTTCAGTCATGATTCCTTCATAGTCACCGTAAACTTCAGCAGATGAAAATGAAATCATTCTAAAGCCTAATTTCTCTTGAAGACGAATCATGTTTTTCAAACCGATTACATTTGTTTCCCAAAGGTTTTCATAGTAGCCTTCACCATTCCATCTACCATATTCAGCAGCTAAGTTATAAACATAATCAAACTTCTCATTATCATCAAATATTCTCTCCATTTGACGATAGTTACGAATATCTCCCCTTACATAATCAGAGTAGGAATCAGAATATAAATCCGCTTCATCTTCATGATGCAATAGGTCAACGGACAATACTTCGTGTCCTCTGCTTCTAAGTTCATTAACAAGATTAGTGCCTATAAACCCACTTCCACCAGTTACCATAATTCTTTGAGTTTCCATAAAAACACCTTTTAAAAATTTAAAAAATAATTTAAAATAATATTATATACATTAAAATCAAAAAAACTAAAAATTAAATTTTGTCTTCATCCAAACTTTTAGGCTTTTTACCTCTTAATCTAGCAAAAAATCCCAAATCCTCAAATTCATTTAAAGTAAATTTGAGCTGTGCTAATTTAGTATATGCAATATCCAAACGGTTCTCCAAAAAGAATGTTCTCTGATTTTGACGAACTCTTGCTTTCTTAAATTCCTTTTCCAATCTAGCAATTTCAAAATTAGCATCACTTAATTCCTTTGTTAACTTATTATTCAATTCATTTAATTTATCATTATCCGCTCTTTCCGTTTTAAGATATCGTCTAAGAATATCAATCCTATGCTTTAACTTTTGAGTTTCAAGAGCCAATTCATCAATATCATATTGCCTAACTTCCAATTCCAGGGATTCGAATCTCATTATATCCTGTGAAAGCCTTTGTCTTTCAATGGCAAAATGTTCTATCCTATCTTCATAAGATTCACATCTTTCCTTAAGAATACGATTCTCTTTCCTATACTTGGAAAGCTCTATCTTCAACTCTTCTATTTCTTCTTGGGAACTTTTTTCACCAATCATTCAATCACAATAGCAAAATTATATGGATATCTAAAATTTAAATATTTTTGAAAGATTTAAAATATTGTCTAAATTTTATATTAATTCTTCATGAATAAATTTTAAAAGCACATCTCTAGCTTCATCATCTTCTAAAGCCATCTTTAAAGAGGATTTTAACCAATCTATACGATTACCAATATCATAGGATTCTCCAGTGAATACCTGACCATATATCTCATCCAATTTAGATAAAGCATCAGTCAATTGAATTTCACCACCATAACCTGGCTCCACTTCCTCAATGCAATCAAAGATATCCGGAGTTAGAACATATCTTCCCATAATAGCCAAATTACTTGGTGCAACACGAAGAGGTGGTTTTTCAACCAATTTGTCAATTTTATAGATGTTCTCTTCTATTTCTTCACCACCAATAATACCATATCTTTCGACCTTTTCATCTGGAACCTCTTCCAAAGCAATGACTGATTTGCCAAACTTATTGTAAATGTCAATCAATTGCTTTGTGCAAGGAATTTTATCCTTAGTAATGGTATCTCCTAACATAACAACAAAAGGATCACTACCTACATGTTTCTTTGCACAATATATTGCATCACCGAGACCTTTTTGCTTTTTTTGTCTGATGAAATGAATATCTGCCAATTCAGAAATGTATTCAATTTCCTTTAAGAAGTCTTCTTTACCTTTTGTTTTTAAATGATGCTCCAATTCAAAAGATCTGTCAAAATGGTCTTCAATAGATCTTTTACCTTTACCAGTAACGATTAATATGTCATCAACACCAGAATTTACAGATTCCTCTATTACATATTGAATGGTTGGCTTATCATAAACAGGCAACATTTCTTTTGGTTGAGCTTTAGTAGCGGGAAGAAATCTGGTCCCTAAACCTGCAGCTGGAATAACTGCTTTCATTAAAACACCTCACATTAATTTTTAAACAAAAGTTTAGCTTTTATAATAATACTTTATTAATAAAAATATATAAATATGATTAAAAAATCTAGGAAA
>JADLKP010000224.1 GCA_016838945.1 Methanobrevibacter sp. | reverse complement strand
ATTCATATAATAATATATTAAATTTATAATATAAATTTTTCATAAAAACTTAAAATATATTAATATTGATAAAAATATTTAATAATATAGAAAATTTAAAATAAACTTAACATTTATAGAAAAATTTGAGGAATTATATGACAAACACTATTGGAAAAATATTTTCAATTACAAGCTTTGGTTCCAGTCATGGAAAAGCACTTGGAGCAGTCGTAGATGGTTGTCCAGCTAATTTAGAGCTTAGTGAAGAAGATATTCAGATTGAATTGAATAAAAGGAGACCTGGAACAAGTGCACTTACAACATCCAGACAAGAAGGAGATAAGGTAGAAATATTATCTGGAATATTTGAAGGAAAGACAGATGGTACACCAATTGCTGGAATCGTATATAACACTAATCAAAAATCAAAGGATTATTCAAACATAAAAAGCACTCCAAGACCAGGACATGGAGACTACTGCTGGTTAGAGAAATACGGCAATTACGACTACAACGGAGGAGGTCGTGGAAGCGGAAGAACCACCATCAGCCATGTTATTGGAGGAGCTATTGCAAAGAAACTATTGGATGCAAAAGGAATGAAAATCATATCCCACGTAGTCCAAATTGGAGACATAAAGGCAGAAAATATAGATTATGAAAATTTGGAAGAAAAGATTGCAAAAAACAATGTAAGATGTGGAGATCTTGAAGCTGCAAAGACCATGGAAGAATTGATCCTTTCCAAAAAACAAGTTGGAGATTCAATTGGAGGAATAGTTGAAACAGTTGCAACTGGAATTCCTGCAGGACTTGGTGAACCTATATTTGGAAAGCTTGATGGTGATTTGGCACAGATTCTTATGAGCATCAATGCAGTAAAAGGAGTTGAAATAGGATTAGGATTCGATTGTGCAAAATCAGCTGCTTCAGAGATTAATGATGAATTCTATTATGATGATGAAGGCAATGTTAAAACCGAAACCAATAATTCTGGAGGAATTCTTGGAGGAATGAGCAATGGAATGCCTATAATCTCTAGAATAGCAGTTAAACCTACACCTTCAATCTCTAAAATTCAAAATACAATCGATTTGGATAAAAAAGAGAATACAACTCTTGAAATAACTGGAAGACATGACCCATGCATCTGTCCAAGAGTAACTGCAGTTGCCGAATCAGTTACTGCTATCGTTTTAGCAGACCATATGATTCGTGGAGGATTTATTCATCCTACAGACTTAAATAAAGACATTTAAATAAATTTTATGTTTCATGAAAATTAAAATTTTTTCATGAAATTACTTTTTTATAAAAATTTTAAAAAAAAATAGAAGAATTTTTTATCAGATTACTAGTTTTAAAAAATAAAAAATTAAAAAATAGATAGAAAATAGAATAAAAAATAATTTTAAAAAGAAAATCTAAATATTAAAAGATATTTTAAAAAATAAAAAAATAAAAAATTAAAGAAAAATCAATTAGAATTATCATAATTGTTTTTCTTATTGTTCCTGTTTTTATTTGATTTTGATTTAAAGTTAAGAGAATAGACCTCTTCTTGTTTTAAACGATTTGCAAATCTATCCTTAAGACGAATCATTTTAGACCTTTCAGGATATTTCTCATTGATGTCCACTCTCATACCATCAAAAGCAGCTAATGTTCTGACCCCAGTTTTCTTAGAGACTCTTATTGCCTCTTCAACTGGATTTGCAGCAATCATCTTAAAGCCGAAGTGAGTCATGATTGCCAAGCTTGGTTTTACTTTCTCTACTATATCGATAAAATTGCTTGTACACATATGTCCTCTAATGGCCCTTTCACCTGGCCTTAAAACACTACCAATTAGAATATCCGCATTCTTATGATGTTTTGGCAATTCATCAAAATATTCAGTATCCGCAGTATATGAAATCTTAAATCCATTGTTTTCCATCTGGAAACCTACACCTGTAGGGTCGCCATGTCTGGTAGCGGTTCCCTTAATGGTGAATCCTGGGAAACGTGCTATCTTACCTGGAGTTAAAATCAAATTTTTAGAATTGCTTTTATGATAATTTGATAATGCAGGACCCCAACGTTGGTAATTTTCAAAAATAGTTTTACCGCCCATAATGATTCCATTATTTTTAGTCATCCCTCTTGTCATTGCTTCAATTAATATTTCAGCATCGTTATAATGGTCTGTATGAGAATGGGATATGAAAATACCATCGATTTTGGTTGGATTTACGCCAAACTGATATGATCTTACAAGAGCACCTGGACCTGGGTCGATTTGATAATTTTTTCCTCCAAAATCATCAATTCTAAATCCCCCAGTCATTCTTTTTTGACTAATGGTGGTAAATCTGCCTCCGCCAGAGCCTAAAAATGTTAATTTCATTATTGTCACCTTTTAACAACTAAACACAATAAAAAATCTATTTATTCAAGATGACATAATATGATATCACATTTCAAATTAGCTTTATTACGTTTAATGCATAAGACTTCATTTTCTATTACGACTTGGTCTTTCAATAATGCATCATCTTCCCCTTCAACGAACATGATAACGTTTTCACCAGGTTTCGCTAGAAGTTTCCAATTGATATCAAATGCCCTAACATCAGGATTTAATTTTACTTGAATCATCTTATCATCGATTGAATCAACAATGCCCACAGGACCTTCATCAATAATGGTTGAAGCTAATTTGATTGTCTCATTTTGTTTTAAAAGATCATCTCTAAGCTTGGCTCTGAATTTAGCCAAAAGATTTATATCCCTATCAATAACCTCATCTAAATAAGGTTGGACCTTATCTTTATATAAATCATTTTGTTGAATGACTACATCGTATTTAGTACCTACAGATGGTGTTTTTTTAGAGATGTCCTCCAAGATTTGTCCAAAGATATCTCCCATATACTTTAAGCTAAAGCTTGGTTTCCATTTGGCCTTAAGCATATCATTAGCCATAGATTTTGTAATCTTATTACCGAAGACTATAATGGAAGACTCTCCTCTTTTCCTACTGACAATCTCAGAACCTGTAAGTTCTATAATCTGGAAACCGTTTGTTGTACCATAAATCCTTTTTCTTTTGGTTTCCATAGTTCCTCTTGAACTGACTTCCCCCACTGCAACATTTTCAACACTTTTGACTTTGGTTGCATCATCTGTAATCTTAAGACTTATTTCAAGCTCTTCAGCCCTAGCATATAGCTCTTCATCATTAGAGATTTCACCAGTATAAATTTCCTGCTCTAAAAGTTCACGTTCTTCCTTAGAACCAAAATAAGCAATTCTCCTTTTGTCCCCTGCCATCACACATCCTTTCTTTCCAACATAAGCAATTATTAAACTCATACTCTCACATCGCTTAAATAGGCATTTTCCTTCTTAATTAGTCTTAATTAATCTTTTAATTATTCTTAATAATCTTAATTAATATTAATTAGTCTTAATTAATCTTTTAATTATTCTTAATCTTAATTAGTCTTAATTATTCATAATCAAATCACAGGACCATTTAATGCCTAACCTATTGATTTTACAATTTTTCAATTATTGATTAATAAAATT
>JADLKP010000223.1 GCA_016838945.1 Methanobrevibacter sp. | reverse complement strand
GTATATATATTAAAAAAGATAAAATATAACTCTGTTATTATAACAAATGTTAAGTTTATATAAAATTAAATTAGATATAATAATATAAATATTAACAATAGTTAAATTTACAACAGTTAAATTTACAACAGTTAAATTTACAACAGTTAAATTATTATGATTATATTATTATGATTATAATATACTTATCTAATGGTGAATATATGTTTGATGATTTAAGAGATGATCTCCAAGCTGCAAAAATGAGAGACCCTGCTGCAAGAAGTAGTCTAGAGATTTTGCTTTGCTATCCGGGGATTTGGGCTATCATTTTCCACAGATGGAATCATTGGCTTTGGACTCATCACTTGCCTTTTTGGGGAAGATTCTTCTCCCAGATATCAAGATTCTTGACAGGTATAGAAATTCACCCTGGTGCACAAATAGGCAAAAGGGTCTTTATTGACCATGGAATGGGTATTGTGATTGGTGAAACGACTATTGTTGGCGACGATGTTTTAATTTATCAGGGAGTAGTTCTCGGAGGAACAAGTTTAAGCAAAGGCAAAAGGCACCCTACTGTTGAAGATGCAGTGGTAATCGGTTCTGGGGCAAAGGTTTTAGGAAACATTACATTAGGCCGTTCTTGTAAGGTAGGTGCTGGGGCTGTTGTATTGCATGATGTTCCAAGTGGGGCTACAGCAGTTGGGGTACCAAGCAGAATAATTCGTGAAGACAGGAAATGTGTTTTAGACTTAGAGCATGAATTCCCAGACCCTGTTTCATCAGCTATTGACTTACTTTTAGAACGTCAAGAAGAGCTTGAAAAACGTATTAATGAACTAAGTAAATTCCATGATATGGAACATATGGAAGTTAGCCATGACCCTGAAATTGAAGGAATATTCAAGGGGGCTGATGAAAAATTATTTTATAAAATAAATAATTATATTCAAGATGAATAAAGTTAAATATACATTGGGAGGTATTTTATGAAACCACCTTGTGAAATGGTAGTATGGTACATTATACCAGCTATTAGATCTGAATTAGCAAAAGACTTATTGAAATTAGGTATGAAACAAAAGAAGATATCTGAATTAATGGACATTACACAACCTGCTGTATCTCAGTATCTAACTGATAAAAGAGGTAGCGGAATTGAATTTAATGAAGATGTAAAAGCATTGATTCAAGATTTCGCAAATGACTTGAATGAAGGTACTGCAACTAAATTTGATATTATACCACGTACCTGTTATATCTGTAAAAGAATCAAAACAGAAGATGTCATTTGTCAAATTCATAAAGAAAAAGGACATATGCCTGCAGATTGTAAGGCATGTTTAGGTTCTGAAGCACATTTATTATAAGAATTTGTAGTTATCTACTAATTCTTAAAAATATTTTTTTGAAACTTAGTTTATTTTAGCATAGATTATTACAGATTATAGTTTAGATTTTAGTTAGATTATACTTTATTTTAACATAAGTTATTTCAAATTATAGTTATTTAGACTTATTTTTATTATTAAATTATTTTAAGGAGATATAATGGAAATTTATAGTACAATGTCAAGGGAAAAGGAAGAGTTGAACACATTATTTGAAGATAAGATAAAACTCTTTGTTTGTGGCCCTACAGTTTATGATGATGCTCATATAGGTCATGGAAGAACATACATTTCCTTTGATACCATTAAAAGATATTTGGAATTTAAGGGATATTCTGTATTCTACTTACAAAATATTACTGATATTGATGATAAAATTATCAACAGAGCAAAAGAGAGTGGTGTAGACTCAAAATTGCTTGCAAAAAAATTTGAAAAAAGATTTATAGAAGATATGGCTGCTTTAAATGTAAAAAGCGTAAACTATTTTGCTAGAGCTACTGACCATATGGAAGAGATTTTGGATCAAATCCAAAGATTGATTGATAAAGGTTTTGCATATGTAACTGAAACTGGTGTCTACTTTGAAGTTGCTAAATTTAAGGACTATGGTAAATTAGCTAATCGTAAAATCGAAGAGCTTGAAACCCATAGGATAGATATTGACAGTTCTAAAAAAAGCCCTAATGATTTTGCTTTATGGAAAAACAGAGAAGCAGAAGAGTTTGCAGGTGAACCTGTATGGGATTCTCCATGGGGTAAAGGAAGACCTGGATGGCATATTGAAGATACTGCAATAACTGAAAAATACTTTGGACCTCAATATGATATTCATGGAGGAGGACTTGATTTAATATTCCCTCACCATGATTCTGAGATTGCACAAATGGAAGCTGTATCTGGCAAGGAACCATTGGTTCAATATTGGATGCATACTGGATTCTTAAATGTTTCAGGCGAGAAGATGTCTAAATCTTTAGGTAACTTCATTACCATTAGGGATTTATTAAAAGAGTATTCCGGTGAAACATTCAGATTGTTCGTTCTTGCAACCCATTATAGGAGCCCAATAGACTTTAGTGAAGTAAGTTTACACCAAGCTGAGAAAAATGTGGCAAGGATAAAAAATTATCTTCAAGTTTTAGATGAAAAGATTGAAGAAGAGTTTAAAAAAGGCAATATTTCTGATGATATTGCTTATTTGGCTGATTTAAATGAAAATGAGCTTTTCGAAGAATTGCTTGAATTTGATTATTACGAATCATCTTATGCTGTATTGAATGAGGGAGTCCGTGAATTCTTCGGTAGTATGGATGATGATTTCAGTACTCCAAAAGCTATTGCAGCTATCTTTTCATTCATCAAACAATCCAATAAGGATTTAAATGAAGATAAAATAATCATTGACGATCTTTTAGCCATTAAGCACTGGTTTGCAGATATAAGTCAGATTTTAGGTATCGATTTCTTTGATAATGATGACGGTACCAGTGGCGATGAGGAAGAGTTATTAAACATAATTGCAGATGTTCGTCAAAAGTTAAGAGCTGAAAAACAATATGATTTATCTGATGAAATTAGGGACAAGCTTGTTTCATTAGGAATTGAAGTAAGCGATTAGTTTATCTATTTATGAATTTTTTATTTTTGGAATTATGATTCAACTATTTTTAATTCTTTTTTGAATATGAATTTTTAAATTTCAAGCAGAATTCATTATTTTAGTGGAAGATAAATAGGTTTTTAAAAAATTAAGTTTTTTTTTTATCTGTAATTATTTTAATAATTTGTTAATGTTTATTCTTTTATATCATTTTTAGACGTATCTTTAGGAATATTTAGTATTATTTTTTTCTATGTTTTGGGCATTGCAAGATATAGTGTTGAATATTTAGTGGGGAGGCTACTTTTAAATTCTAAAAAGAATTTTCTATATTTAATGAAACAGAACTTCTGATAAAATTATAAAAAGCACATTTATTGAATCTATAACCCTGATTAATAGGTTTAAATATAAAAATAAATTTTATTATGAGGAATTTATAATTCCGGAAGATTTCGATAAATGATTATTTACAAGCAAAAGCAATAGTTGAAAGTGATGATAGACAATATAAATTATATGATTATTTTATTAGTTAATGTTACTGTTAATTCATTATTTTTGTTAAATAAAAAGAATCTAAAGAAATTTTTAA
>JADLKP010000222.1 GCA_016838945.1 Methanobrevibacter sp. | reverse complement strand
ATTCTTTTATTAAAAATTTATAAAGTAAATTTTATATAATATGGTTTATACATACATTATTATATTAATTAAAAAATGAGGGAAAACTATGAAATTAAATTTGAAAAAGACAAGCATGATCTTTTCAATATTCTTCATCATATTAATCTCTTTAGCTGTTGTTTCAGCAGATGATTTGGAGGCATCTGACTCATTGAGTAATGATTCTCTTTCTGTTGATAATGATTTGAAAGCTGTTGAAGGAGATGCTGAAGACATTAATGGCCAATCTGATACTTCTATGGGTCCTATGTCTGGATATGTAATTCCTTCTGGAAGTGATTCTGGCGGTGTTCACCATTCTGAAGGGTCTGGTGATAACAATCAGGCATTAGTCGTTATTGGGGGTGAAGGCAATACCATTGAAAATAATGATATTAATGGTGTCGTTGTTAATTCCGATAACCTTCAAGCTGTTTCTGATGATTATGATTATTCAATTTCTGTAAAAAACATTTCAGCTACTGAAAAGACCAATGTGACTATAATCGCTAATGTAAAGAATTATGAAATTCCTGTAAACTCTGGTTTTGCCAGATTCATATTATGGAGAGATGGAGACACTGATGTGGATGAAATCGTTCCTATTGTAAATGGTCAAGGTATATTGAATATTAAATTGCCTTCCGCTTCCAATACTCCTTATTTGAACTGGGAATGTCTTGCAGCTTTTTATGATGAGTATGGAGATTATCAAGCAAATACTACATTTTATGCCCAAATTAAAAGGGCAATCAACCCTACAACAATTTTTGTTAGTGACATTGTCGGTAAAATGGGTAAAAAGGTCACTCTTGTAGCTAATGTTTATGATACAGATGGCCTTAAGGTCACTTCAGGTAAATTGACATTTACTGTCAATGGAAAAACATATACAGTTGATGTTAAAAATGGTAAGGCGTCAAAGACCATCATCTCTCCTTTTGTAGGCCTTTATACAGTTAAAGTTAACTATAAAGGAGTTGGTGCATATAAAGCAAGCAGTGGCAAATTCAAGTTAGCTTCTGACTTAAAAGCTAAAATAGGATATTACAAATATATCACAGTTAAAAAAGGAGCTAAAAAGTTTTATAAAATTACTTTAACTAACTATTTCACTAAAAAACCATTAAAAAGTTTCAAAGTTAAATTTAAAGTAAAAATCAATAAGAAAACTTGGAAAACTTACACTTTAAAATCCAATTCCAAGGGAATTATTAAATGGTCCACTAAAAAATTGTCTGTTGGAACACATAATGTAAAGATTAGTTCTGCCTACAAGTATTTCAAAACTAATTTAAAAGGAAAAATAATTGTTAAAAGAAAATAATTTTTAAATATTATTTTCTTCATTTCTCTTTTTTTATTTCTTTTATCTTTAATAATTAATTAATTTTTTATTTTTTTATATTAGTACTATTTTGATTTTTTATTAATTTTTTAATCTATTTTTCAAAATCTATATATGCCTATTTGAATAAATTATTATTATAAATATGGAGGGGAGATTGTGGTTTTTTGTCCAAATTGTGGTGCAGAGAATAATGATACTGCAAAGTTCTGTAAGAACTGCGGTAATTCATTAAGTGGTGGAAATCCAATCAAAGACAATTATGTGGCTACTGGAAATGCGCCATCTGCACAAAGCAATAATTCAAATTTCAATAACGGTTCAAACAGTTCAAATTCAAAATCTGACAATAAGAATTTAATCATCATTAGTTTGACAATAGTTATCTGTGCACTTCTGATTGCAGGTGCTTTGATAATGTTCTCAGGAAATGGCAATGATGATGACAGTTCACTTTCAGATTCAGCATCATTGAACGGTGGATCAGATACTGTAAATGAGTCTGCAGATAACTCAGCTGCCGATGATTCAGCAGCAAGCACTGTTGCACAGGACAGTTCTCCACGGATAATAAGTGGTAGTTTCTCAACAGGAAGTTCAGCATCTGACAAGACTCACTGTACTGTTTATGTAGGATCTGAACATGCTGGTGAAAAGGTCAAAATCAGTGTATTATACAGCAATGGCGGATATGCATTAAATCAAGGTAAAGTAGTGCCAAAAACAGTCAGCAGTGATGGTTACGTTAAAGTGGCAAGTGCATATGCATTCGATTACTATCCTGATGAAGCCTATATCACATTATACGACAATAATGGAAATGTTCTTGACACTCAAACAGTATATTTGAATGAAAACAGTGGAAAACAAACCTTTAGTTAAGTTTTCCATTTTTATTTTTTATTATTAAATTTTTTTTATAATATTTTTTTTATTTAATTATTTTATATTAGAGATTTTTTATAGTTGAATTATTTTATATTAATAATTAGATTAATTATTCTAGATTATTATTTTATAATTTTTTTATTAAATAGGGGAAAATATGAAATGTCCAGTTTGCGGATGTGAAAATCCAGATGATTATAAGTTTTGTCATGATTGTGGAAATCCTTTGATTTTAAATGATTCAAATAGGAATTTTGGGGATTTAGATAATTCTGATGATTTTCCATCTTTTGATAGCAAAAAATTAATTATTATAGGTTATATAATAGCTATTCTATTCGGTTGGGGTAGCTTTATCATCAGCTCTTTATTCAGTTCATTTGGATTTATAGGATTCATTGGGCTATTTTTCCCAGGATTCATGCTAAACAGCAAAGATCCAAACATTAGAAAGCATGCATATATCCAATTGGCCATTATGATAATCGGCATAATCGTGACTTTCTTGGTCTTGTTTAGACATTGAATCCTTTGATATTTTGTGGTGATTTTTTGAATAGGAAACTGAAGATAGCATTATGCATAGTTTTAGCATTGTTCATAGTTTCAGCAGGATTTTTGATTTGGTACTCAAATGATTATGCTCGTGCTGATGCTAACGTTAACGCTCTTTTAAATGGCACAGATAATGTTTCTGTAACAAAAATAGATAATGGGTTGTTCTTGGATGGTCCTGGAAATGAAAGTGCATTGGTATTTTATCCTGGAGCAAAGATAGAATACACTTCATATCTTCCTTTGCTAATGAATTTGTCCAATGATGGAGTGGATTGCTTCCTCTTAGAAATGCCATTGAATGTGGCTGTTTTAGATACAGATGCTGCAGGTTCCATAATGGGAAATGATGATTATAGTTATGATAAATGGTATGTTTCAGGTCATTCTTTAGGGGGATGGGCTGCAGCAACATACGTAAATGGCAATACAAATAAGGTTAATGGTTTGATACTTCTTGCAGCTTATTCTGATAAGGATTTGGGGAACATTCCTGTTTTATCAATCTATGGATCTAATGATAATAACCTAAACAAAGTGACATATGATGAATCTAAAGGATTTATTGATGACAATCTGACAGAAATTGTGATTGAAGGTGGAAATCATGCCCAATTTGCATCATACGGAACAGATCCTAAGGAGGGAAAGGCAACTATTTCTCCGCAAGAACAGAGAAAACAGACTGAAAAAGCTATTTTAGATTTTATAAATAATTGATTTTTGCAATTATTCTTTTTTTAGTTTTCTATTATTCTTTTTTTAGTTTTCTATTATTCTTTTTTTA
>JADLKP010000221.1 GCA_016838945.1 Methanobrevibacter sp. | reverse complement strand
CAATTATATTAAAAAACATTAATTATTTAATAATATTTTTAAATTTAATATAAAAATATCTGATTAAAAAATATTAGAATTATAAAAATTTTCATAAAAATTAATAATTTGTAATATTTTAATCGGAATCTTTATATATCTTTATTACAAAAATAATAGTAGGGACATGATAGTGATTCTATGAAAGAAATAGGTAAGAGATTACAGGAACTAAGAGAATCAAAAGGATTATCTCAATCCGATTTAGCAAAGTATTTAGGGATTTCTCAGCCCTTATTGTCTCAGATTGAATCAGGTAACCGTAATTTGAACTTATCACTCCTTGATAAATTATGCTCATTGTTCGGTTGCAGCGATTCTTATATTCTTTGCAAAAGTGATGAATATAATTCAATCGATTTTTCATTTAGGTCTAAAAATGCAGCAAGAGAAGATTTGGATTGTATTTCTTCAGTACATAAAATAATCTTGAATATGCGTTTTTTGAATAAATTGGATGACGGTGATTAGATGAGAGATAAGATTAAATTAAATTCATTTGCAGTGGAATTAAGAAGGGATTGGGATTTGAACCCATACAGTCCAATTGATCTGTTTTCTATTGTTCTGTCAAAACTGCCTGATTTGACTATTCTCTTTTATCCTATGTCCGATAGTACAAGCGGAATGTGCATAAAGAATATAAACGGCATTAGAATAAATGAATCTAAAGAAAAAACAGATTCCTCTAATGATGACTATTGTGAAGATATGATTATCTGCATCAATTCCAACATGTCTAAAGGCAGGCAAAGATTTACTTTAGCTCATGAATTATACCATCTCCTCTTTGAGGATGATAAAAAGGATATAATCATCTGTGAGACTTCAAATGATGACGATTCTGAAATTGAGGCAAATATTTTTGCATCCTACTTGATCATGACTTATGAAGGATTGGAAAGGTATGCAAAGACAAACGATCTCACTGAATGGACTTTGGAAGAGATTATTAGAGCAGAGCAATATTTCCAAATAAGCCATCATGCAATGCTGTTTAGACTCAGAGAACATGAGTTTATCACTTTAGATAGGTGTAAGGAACTGAGGTCTGTTCAAATTGGTTATAATGCTAAAATAAATGGATTTAGTGATGACCTATACACTCCTTCAAGCAAATCAGAGAAGTACTTCTCATTGGGCAAGTACATCCGATTGGTTGAAAAGGTATTTAACGATCATAAGATAAGTTCTGGAAAACGAGATGAATTATTGTTGGATGCATTTAGAAGTGATTTGACTTATAAATTCTTTTAAATATGGGTGTTTGTACATTTAATTTTCATAAATTTTTTAATATGTAAAGGTTTGGTTTTGGATTAATCCAGAATTTTTTTATGCAAAGGTTTAATTTTTGGATTAATCCAGAGATTTTATGTAAAGGTTAGTAAAGGGGTTTATATTTTTTTTAAAAACTAATATATGTAAAGAGGGTGACTATGTATACGATTTATGATATAGACTGTTTGTTGTATTTTTTAAAGATTAAGAGGACAGATTTGTTGGAAGCTGAATTTAATCATATTGTCGTTTCCAATAAGGTCTTCAATTCCTTAAATAATCCAAGTATTCCTGATTTTATAAAAGATAATTTAAACAATCTTGTTGATAAGGGATTTGTAAAAGTAGAGGAAATTTCATATAATACCAAAACATTTGATATATATTATGAAATTAAGGAAGACCATAAGAATCAGGTCTTAGGGGATGGAGAAGCTTCTTCTATTGCTATAGCAATCAAAAACAATGGAACTATTGCCTATAGTAATCCGGATGCCATAAAATGCTATTTGGAGAAGTATGATTTAAAGTGCATTACAGTAGAAGATATTTTAAAGGACTTATTGAAGAAAGGAATCATTTCCCAAGGGGAATTTGAAAGCCTATTAAAATAAGAATTTAAAATATTTTTATTTTTTTATTTTTCCATACATCATTATTGGAAATTAATTTTTCTTTTTTTATTTTACATCCCAGAAAATGAATTATATATATTATTTTTTTATTTTTCCAATACATCTTATTGAAATTTAGTAAATATTTAAATATTAGTTAACTAATATAATAGTGATGAATATTTTATATAATAAAAAATAAGATTATTGATTATTCCAAGATATTCATACAATCATTTTTAACCTATTCGGGGGTGAAAATTTGATTTGTCCTAAATGTCATACAGTAAATGATGATGAAGAGAAGTATTGTAGAAATTGCGGATTTCAATTGAATTCAGCAAGAATTTGTCCTGAATGTGGAAAGACAAATGATTCCAATTCCAAATATTGTAAGGAATGTGGAACTGTTTTAACTCCTGTAAATACTTTTAGAAAACAAGTTATTGAGGAAAACACAAAGAAATCTTTCTTTAGTATGTATAAAGTTCCTATAATTTGTGCCTTAGTGATCCTATTGGCTATCGGTGCCGTAACTGGAATGGCTTATTACAATAATAGCAATTCTGGTGGCGATGATGGCTCCAATGCAATAATTCCACTAGATAATAACTACACAGGATTTTTTGAAGAGGATGCAACAGATGCACAAATGCAGGAAAACGATACTAATAAGACAAATGACACTAATGCAAGCAAGACTCTTACTGAAAAGGTAGAAGATAAAACAACTAAAGCTAATCAAACTGATAAAGTCAATAAGACTAATAAAACTAAAACTATCACTGATACTGTTAACAAGACTAAACCAGCTAATAACAGTTCCAAATCAATGAATAGTTCAAGTTCAAAGAACGATTCATCAAAATCCATCACTGAAAAGGTGGATAATAAAGGCAAATCCGATAAGAGTCAAGGCAGTAAAAATAAAATGAACAGTCCTGATGAAAACGATTCCGGAAGCTCTGCCATTATTCCAGGTATTTCAGATGATGAAACTAATGACAGTCAATCAGACAGCATTATTGATGAATTAATCAATGATACTGATAGCACAAATGATACAGATACAGAAAATGACACTTCAGAAGATGATCTATTAAACAGCTCTGAATTGACAGAAATTGAAATGGAAGACGTTCCTAACCTCGCTAAGGAAGTTTCCGAAAGGAATTATGCATTTTCAACAATTGAATATGAAGGAAATGAATTCACTGAAGCTCAATGTATAGATATTTTCTCACAATATCTCTTGAACATTGATAAAGGCAGTTCATCTCCAATTGAAATCAATGATGTTAAGGATGCTTCAAACCCTTCAGGTGAGGATTTAAGTCAAACCATTGAAAAGTCAGATTATTTAAGCATAGCAAACAGGGTCCACAGTTGGATAGACAGCAAGGACACAGTTCCTAATTATGTTGGAATTTCAACCGTTGGAGCAGATGATCTTTCAGATAAAAAGATGCTTGAATTGTTCACTTTAGCTGTATTGGAGTATTCCATCACTGGAGAATTACCTGAATCTGTTGAAATTTAATTAATTTAGAGAATAATCTTTAATTCTCTTTTACTATTTCTTTTTTAAAAGTTTTTTTTATTTTTAATTTGAATTATTATTAGTTTATCGCTATTTTTTTAAAATGATCCATATGAAATTTTATAAAAATAATA
>JADLKP010000007.1 GCA_016838945.1 Methanobrevibacter sp. | reverse complement strand
AATTAATTAAATAAAAATTAAACGGTGATAAAATGTCTGATAAAGAAAAAGTAATTGAAGCATTCAAAAACTCAGAAGAACCTTTAAACGCTACAAAAGTAAGTGAAATTTCTGGTGTAGAAAAGAAGGAAGTCGATAAGATCATGAAAGAATTGAAGAAAGATGAAACAATTGTTTCTCCAAAAAGATGTTATTGGACTTTAGCTGATAAATAATTTCTAATTTTTAATTTTCATTTTTCTTTTTTATTTTTCATATTCTCTTTTTATTCATTATTTTCATTATTTGACTTAATTTTCAGGTTATTTGAAAAAATTTATATAATAATTAAACAAAATAATTATTAGTAAATAAAAAAGATTAATCAGATTAATTCTTACTTATGTTAATTAATCCATTTATGGGATTTAGAAATTAATTAGATTTAGAAATTAATTAGATTTAGAAATTAATTAGATTTAGAAATTAATTAGATTTAGAGTGTTATTATGAATGTGAATTTTGACAAAAATACAACAGCATTAATCGTTTTCGTAATAGCTGCAGCATTGCTCTCAACTGCACAAACTGTAGTCACCACGGGTGTTGTAGGTATTATGAGTGATTTTCATGTCTCTTCAACCATAGCACAATGGGTCTATTCCTCATTCTTACTTGTTTTAGGTGTAATGATACCTATTTCTGCATATATTGCACGTTCTTATAAAATCAGAAAGATACTTATCGTTTCTTTAGTGGTATTTTTCATTGGTACAGTTTTAGCATTCATTGCACCGAATATATATTTCCTAATTTTAGCAAGGGTAATTCAAGGAATCGGAGCAGGTGTTCTCCTTCCAGTAACACAGATTGTACTCTTAAAAATAATTCCTAAAGACAAATGGCAAGTATATATGGGATTATTTGGTTTTATTATTGGAGTAGTTCCAGCTCTCGCACCAACCATTGGAGGTTATATCATTGACACTATGGGATGGAGATTTATATTCTTACTGTTTGCAATTGCAACATTGATATTGATGTCTATTGCAGTCTTCTTTGTAAAATTAGAATTTGAAACCGGTGATTATCCTTTAGATGTTATTTCATTGGTCTTGTCTGTTCTTGCCTGTGTGGGATTGCTATTGGGATTAACCAATTTCGCAGATTATGGCGCTGATTTGACAAATACAATCGCCCCTATTATCATTGGTTTAATATCTTTAGTCATATTTGTATATAGGCAATTCAATATTGAAAGCCCGTTGCTTGATTTAAGAATCCTTATACACAAATATTACTTCTTCGGTACACTGTTTTCATCAATCCTGTACTTTACAATGTGCGGATTATATGTCTTAATGCCATTGTTTGTGCAAGGTGTCTGCAATCAATCTGCAACCACATCCGGAATTGTCCTATTGCCCGCAACATTGGTGATGATTGTATTCAATTTCGTAGGTCCGTTGCTCGCTCAAAAGTTCGGAGTTCAAAAAGTGCTTATATTGTCCTGCATATTCTCTATCGTAGGTTACTATATCATGTCAACCTATACAGCTGCTACACCATTGGAATATATGATTGCAACTCAAATTATTAGGGCAATCGGTGCAGGTTTAGGTTTAATGCCTGCTGTAACATGGACTTTATCTGTTGCAAAAGGAAATATCGAAGACGCTACTGCAATCAACAACACCGTAAGGCAAATAATCGGTGCTAGCGGATCTGCTGTAGCGGCAACACTTCTTACAGTATTCACTGGAGGTTATGTGGCACATAACAAGATTACAGTAAGTGCTTTCACCCAAACTTCCTTGTTTATGGCTGCATTATGTGTAATCTCTTTAGTTATTGTGGTCCTATTCATTAGAGATGGTGCTGAAGATAGTGATGAAGGCATTTCAATTGCAGAAAACCAAATTGAAGATGCGATATAACCAAACTTTTACTCGCTTCGCTCGCAAAAGTTTGATCAAAACTTTTTCTTTTTTTCTTTTTTTTTCTATTTTTCATTTTTTTGATTTTTTCCAACACATTTATCCTATTTTTTTTTTAAAAAATACTTCATTTTTAAAATTTCCTTCAATCAATCGATTTTTCTAAATCCTCCTTCTTTTTATTTTTATCGTACAAAATTTTCCTGAATTTATTTTTCACTGAACAATCCTCAATTTTAACCAATATTGGCTAAAAATCACTTGAAGATTTAGAAAATATTTGTTTAATTTATTTTTTATTGTTCATTTTTTATTCAAAATGTTTATATATCAATAGTGATAAACTATAGTAGGAAGGAAGTTTCCTTCCGACTATGAATCCAATTAATTTTCAGTCGAAGGTTTCTACTTTCCACTTATTCAAGTGAATGGATGATATCTCAAAAAAGGATGTGAAATGATGTCAGTAAAAGACGATAAGTTAGACCAAATAATTAAAACAGTTGAAGCAAATGATATAAAATTCTTGAAATTGCAATTATCAGACATACATGGATTGCCAAAGAGTATGGCAGTTCCTCTTAAAAAAGCTGATGATATTGAGGATATAGTTAATGAGGGATTATTGTTTGATGGGTCCTCAGTGGCAGGATTGGCTTCAATCAATGATAGCGATTTGCTTGCAAAACCAGATATTAACACCTTCTCAACAATTCCATGGAGGCCTGAATCAAAAGGAACCAGTAGATTCATATGTGACATTTTCACTACAGAAGGAAAACCATATGATGGAGATCCAAGAGGAGTGCTTAAAAAAGCATTGGAAAAAGCAGAAAAAAGAGGATATCAATTCAATATGGGTCCTGAACCAGAATTCTTTATTGTAAAAGAGGATGAAAACGGAAATTACATCCCTGCAGATGAAGCGGAATACTTTGATGTAGAGCCATTGGACCAAGGTACTGACATTAGAAGAGAAATCGTATTTGGTTTAGAGCAATTAGGTTTTGATGTGGAAGTAAGCCACCACGAAGTGGCAGCAGGACAGCATGAAGTGGACTTTAAATATGCAGACGCTTTAAAAACAGCTGATGCAGTAATTACATTTAAGGAAGCTGTCAAAGCGGTTGTTCACAACTTAGGATTCAAAGCAACATTCATGCCAAAACCGTTCTTGGGAATCAATGGTAGTGGAATGCATTGTAACCAAAGTCTATTTAAAGACGGTGAAAACATTTTCTATGACCCTAACACCGAAAACCAAATTTCACAGGAAGCATTATACTTCATAGGAGGATTATTGAAACATGCACAAGCTTTATCAGCAATCCTATCCCCAACAGTTAACTCTTATAAACGTTTAGTTCCAGGTTATGAAGCACCTTGCTACATAGCTTACGGATTTAAAAACAGATCAACTTTACTCAGAATTCCTGCATCCCGTGGATTAGGAACAAGAATCGAATGCAGGTCACCTGACCCATCATGTAACCCATACTTGGCATTTGCAGTATTGCTTGAAGCCGGTTTAGATGGTTTGGACAATAAGATTGACCCTGGTGAACCAACAGAAGAAAACTTGTTCGCATTAAATGAAGATGAAATCCTCCAAAGAGGCATTGATAACTTGCCAACAAGCTTATGGGAAGCATACCATGCATTGGAGCAAGATGATGTAGTTAAAAATGCTCTTGGAGAAAAAGTGTTTGATCAATTTTACACCATCAAGAGAGCTGAATGGGATGCTTACAGAATACAAGTGTTCGATTATGAAAGAGATCAATACTTAGACGTTTAAAATATTCCTTTTTTGAATATTGGTGGTCAATCTAAAGATTTTCTTTAGTTTGACTACCCCTCAAAATTAAAGTAAATGGTTTTTGAAATTTAGATTATTTTTTTAAGGCATATTGTAATTTAAAAATTATTTAAAGGCATATTGTAATTTTAGAATTACTTTTTTTAAGGCATATGTAATTTTAGAATTATTTTTTAAGCAATTCATAGAATGATAAGTATATATTAGGCATATGTACGTGTATTCACCGATTATCTTATTGGAGGTAGAAAAATGTGTGGAATAGCAGGTGTAATATACAAAGATAAAAAAACTCACCCTGTAGGAGAGGCATTGACATCAATGCTTGAATCATTACAGCATAGGGGTCCGGATTCTGCAGGTTATGCAATCTACGGCAGTTTGGATTTCCCTGAAAATTATTATCAATTAAACATTGAAGTAAAAAGAAGAAGAGGAGCATTAGACAATTTAAAATCATTATTAAATCAAATTAGTCCAATATTCGAAGAGCAATTGATTGAGTCTGTAGGAGACTCAGATGTATATAAATGTAAAATAGCATTGGATGAATTTTCCCTATTGAAACCATGTATTAACGAAATAGATGATTTGGAAAATGTAAGGGTCATCAACGGTTCACATTCATTTGAAATGATCAAGGACACAGGAAAGGTAAAGGACATTGCAGAACGTTTTGATGTTTCAAGCAGAATGGGAACACATGGAATAGGGCACACTCGTTTTGCAACTGAAAGTGGTGTTGACCGTTATCATGCACACCCATATCAAAGCTACATCATTCCAGACATTACTGTGGTGCATAATGGGCAAATCACCAATTACTGGAAAATAAGAGACCCATTGGAAAGGAAAGGACACACTTTCGAATCATTCAATGATACTGAGTGCATTGTTCATTATATGGCAGATAAGCTTGACCAAGGCTACAAATTGGAAGAGGCATTGGATCAGGCGGTAATTGATTTGGATGGTCCATTTTCCATATTGGTTGGAACACCTAACGGTATTGGAATTGCAAAGGACAAGCTTGGTCTTAGGCCTGGTGTAATGGTGGAAACCGATGAGATCTTTGCAGTTGCTTCAGAGGAAATGGCATTGCACGATGTCACTGATTCAGATGAAATAGAACAGATAGCTCCAGGGGAAACAAGAGCTTACACCATATGATAAGGGGTTTTTTCTATGAATGAATATGTAATTGATGCAAATGGCATGGAAGAGAAGGAATTGAACCGCACCATAAAGGAACAAGCTAAACAGCATGATAAGCTTATTATTGACAATCCTGATTCCAAACACAATATCTGCGCGGGATTGACTGAAGATGTGGAGATAGAAATCAATGGTTCTGCAGGATATTTTGTTGGAACAATGGCTCATAGGCCAAGGATACATATCACTGGAAATGCTGGCTGGTTTGCTGGAGACAATATGACAGAAGGCGAATTGGTCATTGAAGGTACAGCTGGTGACGGTGCAGGACAGGGAATCTATGGTGGAACAGTAATCGTTAAAGGAAATGTAGGTTCAAGAACTGGAGAAATCATGAAAGGAGGAACCGTAATCATTGGGGGAAACAGCGGTTTTATGACCGGGCTCCTTATGATGGGAGGAAAGCTCATAATACTTGGTGATGTGACTGAGGATGTTGGAGAATCCATCATGAGAGGAACCATTTTTGTTCTTGGAAATGTTAAAAGCTTAGGAAAAAATGCAGTTATGGGAGAAACCACTTCTGAAGACCAAAAGGAACTTCAAGAAATCTTAACAGAATATGGTTTCAAACTGGATGAAACTGATTATGCAAACTTTAAGAAAATAGTTAACATGCAATAGGAGCTGAAATTATGAGCGAAAATAGAATAGCTTTTGTGGGAACACCATGTCAAATAATGGCTGCATCCAAACTACAACACTATGCAGATAGCCCTATTGATGTTAAATTGGGCTTATTCTGTATGGAGAATTTTTCATACAAATACTTTGTAAATCTCTTGAAGGAATATGACTTGAAAATGGAGGATATTGATAAGTTCCAAATAGAAAAAGGATTTGTATTTTTACTTTTAAAAAACAAAGAGACAGTAAAAATACCTCTTTCAGTAGCTAAAAGGATTATAAGAAAAAACTGTAACATATGTGTTGAACTTACTTCAGAAACATCTGACATTTCAATCGGTTCAATTGGATCTGAGGATGGTTGGTCAACACTCATAATAAGAACTGAAAAAGGTGAAGAAATAGTTAATGGAGCAATAGAACAGAAATTCATTGAAGCAAAAGAATTTACAGATTCACAATTAGGATTATTGAATAAGATTGCACAAACCAAAATAAGCAAAAATCTGGAAACTATAGAAAGAAGGGAATTTTTGGCAAGGCCTGTATTATACCAAAGGGAAAAGTCAGACGATTCAATAGATAAGGATATCTCTGAAGCAACATTTTTGGACTTAAGGTCAAATGTCATTGATGTTGGAGCATGTGTGCTTTGTGGAGCATGTGAATATGCATGTCCTCACAATCTGATAACAATTGATGATACCAAACCAAGGATGAAAGGAGATTGCCCAGAGGATTGTCATGCATGCTTTGCAGTCTGTCCAAGAACATTTATCCCTGCAGATTTGAGAAATGACAATTCAAAACCAATAGGAGACTTTAAAAAAGTCTTGACAGTCAAATCATTAAAGCATACACAAGGTCAGGACGGGTCTATCGTTACAACATTAATTGACTATCTATTGTCCAATGAAATTGTTACAGAAGCGCTTATTGTTGATAAGGAGGATCATTTGGCTTGGAAACCTTATGCAAAGCTAACTGATGCAATTGATGAGGTTGTAAAATCTGGAGGAACAAAATATTCTGTCTGTCCTGTATTCAAGCCATTGAGGGATTTGAAAGAGAATCAAGTCCAAAATATTAACGAGGGGGTAAACTAATGTCATTCACTGTAGAGAGAAAATTGGAAATTTGCAAACAGAGCAATGATAGGCCAGGCTGTTGCTGGTACTTATGTGACAACCCTCACAAATCCTCATGTAAAAACTGTTACAGCTGCTATTCGAATTGTCCTCATGGAGTATATGAGGTAATCAATGATGAGCCATTGCCTATTCATCAGGAAAACTGTGTAGGTTGCAAGATCTGTGAGGAGATGTGCCCGACACATGCAATATATGTCAGGCCTCTTGTTGATGAAGGAAGAGGCGTATGGTCAAATTCAACAATGGTTGAAATCAAACGTAAAAGCCAAACAGGAGCATATAAGGTAAGAGGTTGTGGACTCACCAGAAGAATCCCAACATTTGATGACTTAAGCATATTGCCTGCACAGGTCTCAAGGCCACCAATAGACTCATATAGGGAAACATGCAAGACTTCCGTGGTTCTTGGAGACAGGTTTGCAGAAAATCCTATTGAAATCGATACACCTATTATGATTGGTGCAATGTCTTTCGGTGCATTGAGCAAGGAAGCAAAGATAGCATTGGCTATTGGAAGCAGCAAGGTAGGCTCAATTACCAATACTGGTGAAGGTGGAATGCTTCCTGAAGAGAGGCATTATGCAGACAAATTGATTGCTCAGTATGCATCAGGCCGTTTTGGTGTTTCAGCAAGCTATTTGAACAATGCAGAAGCTGTTGAAATAAAGATTGGTCAAGGTGCAAAATCAGGTATGGGAGGACATTTGCTTTCTCATAAGGTAACTGCAGAAGTGGCTAGAGTTAGGAATATTCCAGAAGGAACATCTGCATTAAGCCCTGCAAGACATATGGATATTGTCGGACCTGAAGATTTAGGTATGAAAATCAATCAATTAAGGGAAATCACTGATTGGAAAGTGCCGATCATTGTAAAATTTGCATCTGGAAGAGTGGAGCAAGATGTAAAGATTGCGGCTAAGGCAGGTGCAGACATAATTGTGGTTGATGGTATGCAAGGAGGAACCGGTGCGGGGCCTGAAGTGGTTACAGAACATGCAGGTATTCCTACAATAGAAGCAATTGTAAAGGCTGATGATGCTCTTAAGGACATTAATTTAAGAAGTGAAGTAAGCCTCGTGGCTGCCGGCGGAATAAGATCCGGTGCGGATGTGGCAAAAGCTATTGCTTTAGGTGCAGATGCTGTTTATATTGCTACATCTGCATTGATTTCCATAGGTTGTAAAGTTTGCCAATCCTGTTCTGAAGGTATTTGCCCTAAAGGAATTGCAACACAGGATAGGGTCCTCAGAAGAAGATTGGATCCTATAAGAAAAGGCCAGCAAGTGGCAAATTATATAGAAGCAATGACACAGGAAGTAACCTCCTTGACTCAACAGGCAGGAAACACCGATATTGAAAATCTTGAACGTCAAGACCTTGTTGCATTGACTATGGAGGCTTCACAATTGACCGGAGTGCCAATGGTGAGAAATTAAACTAAGATAGGAGATATTATTATGGCTGCATTCGAAAGAATAAAATCAGGGATTCCAGGGCTTGACGAAGCTTTAGACAATATTCGTTTGGGAGATAATGTGGTGTGGAATGTTACAAACCTGAATGAATTCTCTTACTTTGTCGATCCTTATGTCAAACAGGCGAAAGAGGATAATAGGAACTTGATATACATCAGGTTTGCTAATCATCATCCCTTGATTGAAATGACAGAAGAGGACTTCAAACTGCTCGAAATAGAAGAGAATAATCCTGAAACTGAATTTTGCATGATTGAACGTGATGGAATCAAGATTTATAAGGTCAATCCATACAATCAATTTGAGACATTCACATTGGAAGTTCATAGAATCATTGAAAAGGAAGGATTCGATGCATTCTATGTCTTTGACTGCTTAAGTGACCTCCAAGCGGTTTGGTCTACAGATTTGATGATGGGAAATTTCTTTAAGGTAACTTGCCCATTCCTATTCCAACTGGATACTGTAGCATTTTTCCCAATCATTCGAGGAAGGCATTCATTTGATGCCATAGCTAAAATTCGTGAAACCACACAGCTATTCCTGAATGTACACTCCAATTCTCCTGAGGAGGTTTATGTTTCCCCACTTAAGGTATGGAACAGGTATTCTCAAACAATGTTTTTGGGACATAAGTTCAACCCAAGAACAGGTTTTGTCAAGGTTTTGCAGGATGGTCAGGAAGTGAGCAAATATTATAAGACCATCAATGATTCTGATAAGCATCAAAGCGGACAGATTTTGGACAGTTGGGAAAGGTATATGCTTCAGGTTAGAATGAAGTATGAAGAAGGTCAGAATCTCGATGATGAATGCGATAAGATTTCTGAGCTGATGATGACAAAAGACGAGAAGATGCTTTCAAAAATAAGGGAATACTTTACTTTTGAGGATTATATCACAATCTACGATCGCCGTGTAGGAAGCGGTTTGGTAGGTGGTAAGTCCTGCGGTATGCTTCTTGCAAGAAAGATTATCGAAAAGGAGCGTCCTGACATTTACAGAAATCTTGAACCTGATGATTCATTTTATATTGGCTCAGATTTATTTTATACATACATTGTTTCAAATGACTTATGGGACCTTAGGGTAAAGCAAAGAACCAAGGAAGGTTACTATAAGTATGGAAAAGAGTTGGAAGAAGCACTTAAAAACGGCACTTTTTCCGATGAGATCAAAAAGGGATTCATACAGATTTTGGATTATTTCGGACAAAACCCGATTATTGTCAGATCAAGTAGTTTCCTTGAAGATGGGTATGGAAATGCATTTGCAGGAAAATACGAATCAGTATTCTGTGTAAATAGGGGCAGTCTTGAAGAGCGTTTGGAAGCCTTTGAAGAGGCGGTAAAAGTGGTATATTCAAGTACAATGAACATTTCCGCTTTGGAATATAGGAAAATAAACGATTTGGATGATACTGATGAGCAGATGGCTCTTTTGGTTCAAAGAGTTTCAGGTTCCTATTATGGAGACTATTTCTTCCCGACTGCTGCAGGTGTAGGATTTTCATATAGCCCGTATTCACCGCTTCCTGATATGGACAACAGCAAAGGAATGCTAAGGTTGGTCATGGGTCTTGGTACAAAGGCTGTTGACAGGACAAAAAAGGATTATCCTAGAATAATCAATCTTGACAAGCCTGAAGTGACTATGGTGAAGGATATTAGGGAAAAGCACAGATATTCCCAACATTATCTTGATGTAATCGATTTGAAGGACATCAGCTTGCATGACATTCCTGTTGGTGACGGTTTGGATGTTATTCCAAGATATGCAAAGAAGGTTCTTGTAGAGCATGACCGTGAAGCTGAAAGAATGTTCCGTGACAGAGGCGAACGCCGTGAAATAGTATTCGTCAATTGTGAAGGGCTCGTAAAGAATCAGGAATTCATTGATGAGATGAAGGAAATAATGAATACGTTGGAAACCGCTTATGAGTATCCTGTTGACATAGAGTATACGGTCAATGTCGGTGAGGATAATTCATTCAATGTAAACCTATTGCAATGCAGACCTCTGCAGGTTTCAATAAACAATGAAGCCATTGAAATGCCAGTGGACAAGAACGTCTTCTTCCATATCAAGGAATCTTCAATGGGTATGTCACGTAAGAATGAGATAGATGCAATCTGCTATGTCGATCCCCACAAGTATTATGAATATCCATATGCTCAGAAAAGTTCAATATCTCATGTGATCAATGATGTGAATGCCTATTGCAAGGAAAATGGAAAGACTGCAATTCTAATAGTTCCTGGAAGAATAGGCACGTCCTCTCCGGAATTAGGAATTCCTGTGGTATTTGCTGATATCAGCTATTTCTCTGCAATTCTTGAAGAATCATACAGTGAAGTAGGATACATGCCCGAATTATCCTTTGGAAGCCATATGTTCCAGGACTTGGTTGAAGCGGAAATATACTATGGTGCATTGTTTGAAAATGAGAAGAATTTGGAATTCAATAAGGATATGATCTATGAACATAAAAACATCCTTAAGGATATAAATCCTAATCTAAGCGAGGAGATTTATGATATGATACATGTCATAGACTTTGGTGATGACAAGGCGGAGTTCTATCATGACATGAATAAGGATGAGACCTTGTGTATTTTCAAATGATTAGTTTAAATCTAAATAAAAAAGTGGAATGGTTTTTCCATAAACTGTAAATAAAACTCATATTGAAAAACATTCATTGTTTTTGGGCAGGTGGGTGGGACATATGCCTTTTATTTGCAATAATTCTTTTTCACACAAAAAGAGATTTGTAAAATAAAACAAAACATAGGACAAATTTGATGTGATTAGTGACCCTATCTGAATTTTTAGAGTTTATTTTTTCAGGTAGGGTTACTTTTCACATTTTTTTTATTTTTTAACTATTATTTTCATCTTTTTTATCTATTTTTATTTTTCTATTTAGTTTTATCTGTTTTTATTTTAAAAAATACTTAGATTAGATTTAAGTTTTTTATTTTCTAATTAAGAAAATAGTTTAGGAATTATATTCTCTCGTATGAATCTCCGTTTACTTTAAAAGCTGGTTTTAAAATCTTAAATGTTTGAATGACCTCTACAAAAGACTTTACCGCCACTTGATCCCTATTGTTTTTGGTATAGAGTTCAAGAGAATATAAATTGTTGTCTTTTAAAATGGAGTATTGTTCTACTTCCAATCCCTCCTTTGTCAAATAAATCATGTCCCAAATTCCATAGTTATCAAAAGTTTCCATTCCTGACTGTTGAATTTCGCATTCTTTTGCTTTCAAATCGGTTTCTACAAGCTCTTTCAATTCTTCAACACTATTTACCAAACATGGTTGTATGGATATTTTTACAATGGAATTGTTGTTTTTGTTTAATAATACACGGACAGTGAATTCATCTTCATATTCGTTTTTAAGTTCTTGCCATAAGAATGGATATTCAAAGCTAACGTATCCGTTGTTAAATCCTTTTTTCATTTGCTTTAATGTCTCTTCTGCACTAAGTGTCTTAGGTTGGCCGTTTTCATCATTGCCTAATTCCAATACAAATTTATCCTTGTTTCCTTTAACCATTTAAATCACAATCATCATTTTTAAAATTTATCTTAACTTTTTATAGTTTTATAATTAAAATTATTTAATAATTGCCATTTTTATTCTATTTTATTATATTATAAGTTAAATTTATATGTTTTTAAAATGTTATATTGTATTAGTAGATTATTTTTTAAAGCTTAGGGTTTTGGTATTATGGGAAGATTAGGTTTTTTATTCAATCCGGAAGGAAACATGCCTTCAGGTGAAATCAAATCAAGAAATGTGAAATTTGATTTCTTAGGTCTTTTGATAGAGACCATTGACGGCAAGGAAAACACGTTCAATGGAGCTATTAAGTTGGATGAAAATTCCATTTATGTAGAAAAGAGAAGCAGATTGAATGGCAAGGTCAAGGATTCCTTCAAGATAGACTATGATGATATAAGCACTGAAGACTTGGATAGGATTGCTGACAATAGAATCAAATTCAATTTAGGTGAAAAGGTTCTTTTGCTTAAAACATTGGATAGTGATATGTTGAATAATTTTGAAAACAGATTGATCAATAAATTAAACACCGGATCCTTTGAAGTGGAGGAAACCCCTAAAATGCAGCAAGTCGTCCGTGATATTCCAGAAGAGATCAGAAAATATCATGATCTTCTTAAAGATGGAATAATTACCGAAGAGGAATTTGAAGCAAAGAAAAAAGAATTATTGAACAGCTAATTCTATTCAATATAATTGCATAAAAACAAAGTGGTATTATGGAAATAAAGCCTATTCCAAAGATTATTGAAGAAATGAATATTCTTGTAAGTGAAGAAAAATATGATGAGGCCATTGAATTTGCAAAGGAAAATGTCAATTTGAATAAGGAATATGTTGGAGGAGAATATGTATTCAAAAATCTTTTAGAAGAGCTTTTATTCCAGATTACAATCAATAAAGAAATAAAAAAGAAAATTCCTCTCATTTTAGATTATTCTTCCCTTTATTCAAATTATGGAAATGTGTTATTGCATTTTGATGAATATGGCAATGCCCTTAAATCCTTCAAATTGGCTTATGATTATAATCCTGTTAATGTAAAAGCCATTTTTGGCTTATGTGAAATTCATAAGCATGATGGTGATTGGAATGAATATTATGACTTGACCATCAAATCTTTCAAATATGATCATTCTACTGAAGACCTTGCAAAATCCTTTGAAAACTTATCCATTTATTACCTTAATGAATATCATGACTCAAATGATGAAGAAAATCTAAAATTAGCTGTTTATTTAAATAAATTAAGTGGATATTATAATGATAATGATTCAAAAAATCAGTTAAATGATATTTTAGATGAAAATAGTATAAAAGAGTATGATGATTCAATAGCAGACATAAAGGAATACCTCAAATCAAAAGGATTGCCTTACGGTCCAAGCGTTGAAGTGATTACAATATGCAAAAACCTTGGATTCCAATTGGATGAGGATAAGAAAGTGGTTCCTGCTTTATTCTATTTTAATATTGCTTATGATTTAACAAAAGATTCTGCAATTAAAGATGTTATAGATGATTTGAATACTAAAGTGGAAAGAAAATTAAATGAATGATTCTATGAATAAATGCGATACTCTAATTCAAAGATCCTATTTGAATGAATTCGCTACTTTAATTTCAATGTATCCTACTTTGAATAAATGTGATACTCTAATTTCAATGTATACATAATCAAAACAGCTTTTTTGAAAAATTTTTCAATCAGTCCAATATCAAAAAATCATAAATTTTAGTTCTCATATATAAACTTTACTATAAATTCATAAAAAATCTTTAAATATTATCAAGTTCAATATTAATTTGTGGTTATGATTTTGAATTTTCATCTATTTTTTACAAAATTATGGTCCAAATATCAAAACCTTTATATAGTATTAATTACTTATATTTTTATATCAGTGAATTATATATTAGACAGTTTTATGTCTGATATCTTAACTAGATTGCCGAGATAGTCTAGCCTGGTAAGGCGCGGGACTGGAAATCCCGTGAGGGTTCACCTCGCCTGGGTTCAAATCCCAGTCTCGGCGTTTATTAGTGTATAGCAATTTAATGTAATTCTATTTAATAGGATTATTATTAATGATAATATCACTTTTATCAAATTATCATTAAGGTAAATCCAATTCAAATAAGCTTTACGAGTTGGATTTATTTAGTTTGCTTTTTTTTAATTAGTTAAATTATAATCTAGCTATGGCTTTAAAAGTTTATTAGTAATTTATTGAGTATTAAGTTACTCTATCTTTTAGTAAGCTGAGCGTAGTTATTATTTAATTAGAATTATTAAATGTGCTTGAAACTGATATGAACTCTTGGTTGGCATTGGTTAATGGCTTGAATCTTAAGTTTTGACTATTGTCAGACTAAGTTTTACATTGTTGAAAAAACTGTGCTTTAAAATAAAGCATTCGAATCCGCTAAATTTTTTAATTAACGTCTCGTGGGTTCGCTCCTAAAAAAATATTATGGAGGTTACTTTAATGGAAGACGACTTTAAGCACTTAGTGCGTATATCCAGAAAGGACGTAGATGGTAACAAAACTATCCAACATGCTTTAACTGAAATTAAAGGTATTGGATTATCCTTATCTAGATCTATCTGTCTTACCTTAGGATTAAATACTGATGATCAAATCGGTTACATCTCTGAAGAGGATGTTGCAAAAATCGAAGCGCTTTTAGAAAATCCAAAAGAATTCAATATTCCTGATTGGATGCTAAACAGACGTAACGATTACACTACTGGTGAAGACCTTCATTTAATTGAATCTGATCTTGACATGACTTTAAGAGACGATTTAAACAGAATGAAAAAGACCAGAAGTTACAAAGGTAGAAGACACGAAGTTGGTTTACCAGTTAGAGGACAAAGAACTAAATCTACTTTCAGACACAGTTCCACTGTCGGTGTAAGTCGTAGAAGAAGATAATTTCATCTTTTATTGCACTTAGGTAAACTTGATAGATTATTACGAAATTTTATAATAAATTATGATTATTATATTAAGATAAGGAGATGTGATTATGGGACATCCAAGAAAAGCAAGGAAAAAGTATGATACACCACCTCATCCTTGGAATGCAGAAAGAATTAAAACTGAAAACAAATTAATGTCTAAATACGGCTTAAAAAACAAAAAGGAAATTTGGAAAGCTGATACTTTAGTTAGAAAATACAGTAGGGAAGCAAGATACTTACTCGGTTTCTCTCAAGATCAAGTAAAAGTTGAAACTGAAGAGTTATTAGGACACTTGAAAAGAACAGGAATCCTTGATGAAAATGCTCACTTGGAAAATATTCTTGACTTGACTGTTGAAGATATTTTAAGAAGAAGATTACAAACTATAGTTTTCCAAAAAGGTTTAGCTCGTACTGCTAAAGAAGCAAGAATGTTTGTAGTACACGGACACATTGCTTTAAACGGTAAAAAATTAAATTCTCCAAGTTATGTTGTTAAAAGAGGAGAAGAAGAAGCAGTTGGTTTCTACCACTCTTCCCCTGTAGCTAAACAGATTGAAGAACATAATAAAGCAGCTACTGAAGCTGGTGAAAATCAATAAGGTGTGTTATTATGGCAAAAGATGAAAAATGGGGAATAGCTAATATTTATTCATCCTTTAACAATACTATCTTAACTGTAACTGATATTACCGGAGCAGAAACCATCTGTCAATGGTCTGGTGGTAAAGTAGTTCGTGCAGACAGACAACAATCTTCTCCTTTTGCAGCTATGGAAGCAGCTAACAGAGCAGCTGAAGACGCAAAAGAAAAAGGTTTTGTTGGATTACATATCAGAGTAAGAGCTCCTGGTGGAAACGGTCCTAGAAGTCCAGGTCCTGGTGCTCAAGCAACTATTCGTGCTTTAGCAAGAGCTGGAATCAAAATTGGTAAAATTGAAGATATCACTCCTATACCTCATGATGGTACTGGAAGACCAGGCGGTAAAAGAGGAAGAAGAGTATAAGAAGGGTTTAATATGAAAATTGATGTCAAAGAGCAAGATGAAAATTCCATGACTTTTATAGTCTATGATGCAGAAGTGCCTTTTGTTAATGCTATTAGAAGAATTGCAATGATGAAAGTACCAAAATTAGCTATTGATGATGTATTCATAGTTAAAAATGATTCTGCAATGTTTGATGAAGTATTAGCTCATAGATTAGGATTAACTCCTTTAGTTTCCGATGCAGCATCTATTGAAGGCTTAGTGCTTCCTGAAGATTGCGATTGTGATAGTGAAAAAGGAGAATATTGTCCAAGATGTAGCGTTTCATTCTCTTTAAGGGAAAAAGGTCCTAAAACTGTATACTCCGCGGATTTAAAGTCTTGTGGTGACTCAAAAATTAAACCAGTATACGATACCATCCCTCTCTTGAAATTAAAAGAGAATCAAGAAGTTGATTTAGAAGCTGTAGCAAAATTAGGAATTGGTAAAGACCATGCAAAATGGGTGCCAACAACTGTTTGCGCTTATAAGCAATATCCAGACATAACCTTCAATGAAGATGAAGAGGTTATCTATGCTGTTGCTGAAAATTGTCCAAGAGGCGTTTTGGAAGCTGACAGAGAAGAAGGAAGAATCGATATTGTTGACATTGAAAACTGTTCCCTTTGTAAGACTTGTGTAAGGACAGCAAAAGCGGCAGATTCTAAATTTATCAATGTTGGTTATCGTGAAAATGATTTTATTTTTAAAATTGAAACTGATGGATCAATGCCTCCTAAAGAGGTTTTATTGAAAGCTTGTGATGTTTTAGATTCTAAAGCAGATGAGTTTATCATATTTAGTGAAGGAGGAAGCTAATAATGGCTAGAGAAATTAAGAAAACTAATCCTAACCTTATTGACCTTATTTACAATCTCAGAAAACAGTCTTATGAGGAAGAAGTAGGTATCTGGAAAGAAGTTGCTATCAAGCTCGAAAAACCTGCTAGAAACCAAGCTGAAGTAAGCCTTTCTCACATTAACAAATATACTGTTGAAGGGGAAACTGTGGTTATTCCAGGTAAAGTATTATCTGACGGTAAATTAGATCACAAAGTAACTATCGCAGCATTAGGATTCACTAAAAATGCTGAAGCGAAAATCGAAAAATTCGGCAGTGAAGCTATTTCCATTGCAGAACTTGCAGAAGCAAATCCTAAAGGCAGCAATGTTAAGATTATGTTATAAGCTAAAGGATTGGTGTAAAAATGATGATTATTAACGGTGAAGGACATATTTTAGGAAGACTTGCTAGTGTAGTCAGCAAGCAACTTCTCGAAGGCGAAGAGATTGTAGTTCTCAACGCTGAAAAAATAATGTTAACTGGTAATAAGGATTGGGCTTATGCTAAATACAAACAAAGAGTGGACAGAGCATCTATCTCTAACCCTCGTGACTTAGGTCCTAAATATCCAAGAAGACCAGAAGATATATTCAGAAGAACCGTAAGAGGTATGTTACCTATGAAAAAAGCAAAAGGTAAAACTGCTTTCAAAGGATTCAAAGCATTTGTAGGTGTACCTGAAGAGTATGCTGATGCTGAACTTATAACCATGCCTGAAGCTGAATATAACGACATTAAAAAAGGAATGGAATTAGGAGAAATCTCTAAACTTTTAGGAGCTAAATTCGAATAATTTGGCTAAAAGCTTTGATTTGTTCTAATGATGGATTATTATACGAATTATATTAAATTATGGAGTAATTGTTATGAAAGTTGTTCATACAAGCGGTAAGCGTAAAACAGCTATTGCAAGGGGTACTGTAAGAGAAGGTACCGGTAAAGTAAGAATCAATAAAGTTCCTTTAGAACTTTATTCTCCAGAACTTGCACGTTTAAAATTAACCGAACCATTAGAATTGGCTGGAGATGTTGCTAACCAAGTAGACATTTCCATCAGAGTTAATGGTGGAGGAGTTATGGGACAAGCTGAAGCTGCACGTATGGTAATTGCAAAGGGTTTAGTGCAATGGACTCAAGACATGGACTTAAAAGAGATTTACACTCAATATGACAGAACCATGTTAGTAGGGGATCCAAGACGTTCCGAACCTAAGAAATACGGTGGTCCTGGGGCTAGAGCTCGTAAACAAAAAAGTTACAGGTAATTTTATATTTCTTAAATTTTACAATTCTTTTAAAGAGGCATTTCTGCCTTTTTGAAGTTTGTAAAATTTATCAAATTCTCTGTAAGAAATCCAATCTTTTTAATTTTTCATTTGTGATTGGAAAAAGCTGTAAAATTAAATTGAATTATTTCATATTTTTAATATGGAATATTGTTTTATATAAAAAGGAAATGATGATTATATGATACCTATACGATGTATAAGTTGTGGAAAACCCGTTTCTGCATATTTTGATGAATATAACCGTAGATTAGCTGATGGTGAAGAATCAAAAGATATTTTGGATGATATGGGTATTACAAGATATTGTTGTAGAAGAATGTTAATTTCCCATGTTGAAACTTGGGAATAATCTTAAATCCTTTTTTTATTTTTTATTTATAGGTTTTAAATATTATTCTGGTATGGGAATTAATTAGCTATTAATAGTTTATACTATTGATTATTGTTTAATAATTAGGAGTTAAATAATGGCTGCAAATAAAAACAATACAAAAAAATTAACAAGATTCGAAAAAGCTAGAGTCTTAGGTGCAAGGGCTATTCAACTTTCAATGGGTGCAAAACCAATGGCTCATAAGGAAATTGAAAAATTCTTGAAAAGTTCCAAATCTCTTGACCCTATTGATATAGCTACTAAAGAACTTGAATTAGGTATTTTACCTTTAAACGTTAGACAAAAAGAATAAATCTTTATTCTTTTATCTTATTCTTTTTTAATTAAAAGAATTAGTTGCTAAACTTATAATTAGCGAAAGTTTTTATTCTTTTTTAATTAAAAGAATTAGTTGCTAAACTTATAATTAGCAAAATATTATTAAGATCATATTTATTTGGTCATTTAGTTATGATTAAGTATTTAAATAATAAAAAACTTAATATTATTATAAATAAATTATAAAATTATTATATTTATTGAATTTATTTATTTCTTAAATTAAGAATATCATATGCAATCTATAAATCAACCTTCTAGTTTTTTTATGATTTTATATCCATTATAGATTTTATGGTAAGGCGAATTGAAGGATTCTTTTGAATCTCATTGGTAATTGGTATATTAATTAGATATTAATGAATAGTGAATACTAGGTTTAATTAATCTATATCTGTTAAATTTTTAGTTAATACTAGGCTTATAAATTAGTATTTGGTTAAATAATTATTATTATCAGTTAATTGGTCTAAAATCTTTAAAAAACTAGTTTATTTTGCATTATCTTAATAATATCTGAATAAATTAAAGAATGATCTTATCGTTCTTTTGCTTTGAGGTGTTATTTTGGATAGCGTTATCGAAGATGTTCGTGTTAGAAAGATTTTAGATAGTAGAGGAAATCCTACTGTTGAAGTGGATATTATTACTTGGAACGGATTTGGAAGGGCTGCTGCACCAAGCGGTGCAAGTACCGGTTCCAGAGAAGTTGTATCTTTCCCTGAAGGTGGAGTAAGTCAAGTAATCACTGAGGTTGAAGATTTAATTTCCTCTGAGCTTATTGGCATGGCTGCTGAGGACATTGAAGATATTGATGAGGTTCTAAAGGAAATCGATGGAACCGACAACTTATCTGCAATCGGCGGTAACACCACTGTAGCTGTTTCAATGGCTGCAGCTAAAGCAGCGGCAATGAGCTATAATTTGCCTCTTTATAACTTCTTAGGAGGCAATTTCACTAAAGAAATACCTTATCCATTAGGAAATATGATGAACGGCGGTGCACATGCAGGTCCTAATGCGCCTGATATTCAAGAGTTCTTGGTGGTTCCTGTTGGAGCTTGCGACATAACAGAAGCAGTTTTTGCCAATGTTGAAGTCCACAAAAGATTAAAGGAACTCATATCTAAAAAAGACTCTAGTTTTACTGGTGGAAAAGGTGATGAAGGAGGATGGATTCCAAACATTACCAATGATCAGGCTCTGGAGATTCAAGCTCAAGCTTGTGAAGAGGTTGGTGATGAACTTGGCTTCATAATCAAGCCTGGTTTGGACATGGCTTCATCTGAATTCTGGAGTGAAGAGGAAGGCAAGTATGTCTATGGTCAAGATGGTCTTAAAAGAGATTCTGGAGACCAAGTTGACTATGTGAAGGACTTGATTGATACTTATCATATGTTTTATGTTGAAGATCCTTTTGATGAAAAAGATTTTGAAGGGTTTGCAGAGCTCACTTCAAAGGTTGGCAACAAATGCCGCATTTGTGGTGATGACCTATTCGTAACCAACAGCGAATTGTTGGCTAAAGGAATCGAAATGAATGCTGCAAATGCAATCATCATCAAACCAAATCAGATAGGCACTTTGACTGATACTTATGAAACAGTAAGATTAGCTAAAGAAAACGGCGTAATGCCTGTAGTTTCCCACAGATCAGGTGAGACCTGCGATGAGACCATTGCTCACTTGGCAATTGCATTCGGCGCTCCTATGATAAAGACCGGTGCAATAGGTGGAGAAAGAATAGCTAAATTAAATGAACTCATTAGAATTGAGGATGAAATGTCCAATCCGAGAATGGCTAATTTATATTAGAAATTTTATCCCAATTAAAGTTCAAAAATAATGATTACAGTAAATTTTGAGCGAAATTTACTTTAATAAGTAGTTAAATTTATAAACTATTAAATTAAATCTTTTTAATAGTAAATAAATGTTGAAATAAGATTTATTTAGGTAATTAATTAATAAGCTTTAATAAAATGGGATTGTAGTATTTATTCAAGTTTATTGATTAAATTATTAATTAATAAAAAAATTTAGAAGAAAATGGTGTAAAAATGTCAACTGTTATTATTGATGCAAGCAAATGTGAAAATGCAGACTGTGGTGAATGTGTAGATATGTGTCCTATGGAAATCTTTTCCTTAGACGGAGACAAAATCGTAACTGATCATGAAGATGAATGTACTTTATGTGAAGTATGTGTCGACATGTGTCCTAACGACTGCATTACTATCAAAGATGAATAAATTTGTTGATTTTCAAGACAAGAATTCTCAAATAATCTCCTTTTGGATTTTATTGGAATTCTTATCTTTATTTTTTAATAATTTAATTTGAAATGTGTTATTTATAAATTGATTTGCAATTTATATTATAATTTTAATTATTAACAATTTATTAAATTTAGAAATTTTTTATATTATGGTGATAAAGTGTCAGATTTATTAATCCCTTTAGAAAAGTATTTGGCTGCTGGGTTACACATTGGTACCCAACAAAAAACTAGTGACATGGAAAAATACATTTTCCGTGTAAGATCCGATGGTTTATATGTCTTAGATGTTCGTAAAACTGATGAAAGAATCAGAGCTGTTGCTAAATTCTTAGCAAAATACGACCCAGATGACATTTTAGTTGTAGCTACCCGTCAATACGGTCAAGCTCCTGTTAAAAAATTCGGTGAAATCACTGGTTGTAAAACCATCCCTGGTAGATTCATCCCAGGTACCTTAACCAACCCACAATACGCTAAATTCATCGAACCTAAAGTTATTGTTGTAACTGACCCAAGATCCGACTCTCAAGCAATTTTAGAATCCAAACAAAACGGTATTCCTGTAGTTGGTTTATGCGATTCTGAAAACTTACTTGCTAATGTGGATATTTGTGTTCCATCTAACAACAAAGGTAGAAAAGCTATTGCTTTAATCTACTGGTTACTTGCAAGACAAATCTTAAGAGAAAGAGGAATTCTTGGTGAAGACGAAGATTTAGACATTGAATCTTCTGACTTTGAATTAAAGTTCTAAAACCAGCTTTTCCGCTCCTTCGGAGCGCGAAACCTGGACCAAAATTCTTTCCATTAGTTGGTAGGAATTTTCTTTAATTATTTTACTTTTTTTAACTGTTTTAATCTATTTTAATCTATTTTAATCTATTTAATTAATAATCATCTATTTTTCAAAATATTTTCTATTTCTCTATTTTTAATATAAACTTTTATATTAAGTAAATTAAATCTATATTTAATTAAAAATAAATTAAAATTAATTATTTTATGAAAATTTAAAAAAAGGGTGAAAATATGATTAGAGAACCTGCAGTTGCCGGCGCATTTTATGAAAGTAATGTAAAATACTTAAGAGAATCAATCGAAGACTGTTTTAAACATAGGTTAGGCCCTGGAGAAGTACCTAAACTATCCAGAATCAACAAGGAAAAGAATGTAAATGCAATTATGGTTCCTCATGCAGGATATGTCTATTCTGGTCCAACTGCAGCTCATGCCTACTCAAAATTGGTCCAAGACGGTTATCCAGAAACCTTTGTAATCCTTTGTCCTAACCATACAGGATATGGGGCAGATGTTTCAGTATACAATGAAGGTTCTTGGATAGTGCCTAATGGAGTCTGTGATGTAGACAATGAACTTGCAGATGAAATCATCAAAAACTCCAATTTCGCTAAGGCTGATTTCAATGCACACTTAAAGGAACATAGTTGTGAAGTTCAGCTTCCATTCCTGAAGTACTTTGACAGCAACTTCAAGATAGTTCCAATCTGCATGATGGATCAGTCTGTTGAAACATCAATCGATTTGGCAAATTCCATCTTTGAATCTAGCCAAAACTTGGGAAGAAAAATCACTTTAATTGATAGTACTGATTTATCTCATTTTAAGTCTCAGGAAAAGACCATTGAACATGACAACCTTGTGTTTAATGAAGTGTTCAATGCAAATACTGAAGGGCTCTATCAAGTTGTCAAAAAAGAACAAATTAGTATATGTGGATACGGTCCAACTATGGTAAGTATGGAATTTTCCAAAAAATTAGGGCAAAAGAACTTTGAGCTCCTGCAGCATTCAACAAGTGGTGACATAACTTTGGATTATGCATCTGTTGTAGGATACGGATCTGGAATATGGGTTGATTAGGCATTTGCTTGATTTTTGATTTTTTAATTATTTAATTATTTAATTATTTAATTATTTAATACAATATGGTGATATCATGGTAAATTGTATGATGATACATGAAATGATTAGAGTCTTTGACCTTGAACGTTCATTGAAGTTTTATGATGAAGCATTAGGGATGAAAGAGAATAGAAGAGTGGATAAGCCTGAAGGCAAATTCACATTGGTCTATTTGACTGATGGACAATCCCATTTTGAATTGGAGCTTACCTATAATTATGACCCTGAAGTTCCTTATGAAATAGGTACAGGATACGGACATCTTGCAGTTCTTGTAAAGAACATTGAAGAGGTTAGAGAAGAGCATATCAAAGCAGGATATGATGTAGGTCCTTTAAAAAGCTTATATGAGGACGACAGTGAAAAATACTATTTCCTAACTGATCCGGATGGATATAAGATAGAAATTATAGAAAGGAATTAAAAATAGATAAAAGAAATTAGGAAAGAAAATTAAGATTTCTTTTCTAAAACATTTTTTTTTTAGATTGCTAATTATCTTATGAAATTAGTAAACACTTTTTCTTCTTGCTCAGGCAAATTCTTGCCTTCAATGGATTTCAAGAGCCAAGCCATATTTCTTGCTAAGGTTCTCATGGTGTGAAGACCTTCCAAATCTTGTTTTACTTCTTCAGGGCTGTTTCCGTGAACCATATTCCAATATTTGGATGCCACTATAGGCATATTGGAAATTGTGAAATATTTGTTTAATCTATCAAAGCTTGCTGTTGAACCTCCTCTTCGGCAGCTTACCACTGATGCACCTGGCTTAAATGTGAATTTGGAGCTTGCTGAATAGAAGACCCTATCAAGTATAGCACATAATGCTCCATTAGGTCCTGCGTAATAAACAGGTGAGCCTATAATAAGACCATCAGATTCAAGGATTTTATCTACAATTTCATTTGCTACATCATCATCAAATGCGCATCTTTCCAAAGTTCCACATTTTCCACAAGCTATGCAGCCTCTAACAGGCTTGTTTCCAATCCAAAAGATTTCGCTGCCGATTCCTTCCTTTTCCAATTGGTCTTTAATTTCAGTGAGTGCTGTAAATGTACATCCTTCCTTATGAGGGCTTCCGTTTATAAGTAAAACTTTCATATTTTCTCTCCCTATTTTTTTAGTTAAATTACAATAATCATTTGACATATGTTCTGAGCCTAAATTTTAACACAACTTAATATATTCTTATAAGTATAAACTTTTTTCTAGATTATCACTTCTTTGATAAAATTTCATTTTTCACTTTTTTATCCAATTATCACAACTGTCATCCTGTTTAATCAGCTTTTCATGATATCTGCAAAAGAATTGGGTGCATAAATTCAAATCAAACTCCAAATATTTGCAATTGTAGCATTCTTTCTCTTTAATCATTTTTTCCATAATTTATAGTATAGTTTTTATACTATTTAATATAAATCTATAAATATATCTCAATTTTAAGAATTAAAATTGAATAGAAGTTTTAATTGAATAGAAGTTTTAAAATGAATTTTGAATAAACCTAATATTTTAAGTTTATTTTTAAAAAATTTTCAAAATCTTTATCGGAATTAATGAATGGGAGAATTATAATATGAGACATATATCAGTAGCTTCTGCACCAGGGAAAACAATCCTTTTTGGTGAACATTCAGTTGTGTATGATGAACCTGCTATTGCCGGTGCAGTCAATAAAAGGGCTACAGTAAGCATACGCAAATCCAATAACAATTACTCCACATTAAAGTCCAATGATTTAGGTTTTGAAGTCAAGATGGATACTCGTAGAGGAACTTATACATTGGTTAGAGGTAAACCGGGCATTATCCGTTATATCTTAAATTCTATGGGAAAGTTCCATGATCACAGCAACATTGACATGAGCCTATCCCTTAATCTGCCTATAGGTTCAGGTTTAGGTTCTTCTGCAGCGGTTACAGTCGCTACAATTGCTGCATTGCATCATTATCATGGAGTTGAATTCAATAAGGAAACCCTTGCACATGAAGCTCATGGCGTTGAAGAGGAGGTTCAGGGAATCGCAAGTCCTTTGGATACTTTGATAAGTACATATGGAGGATTAATCTACTTGTCCCGTGAAAAGAGAATAGTCCGTTTTGACAATCATTTGGATGCACCATTTGTTGTGGGATTCACAAATAAGTATGGAAACACTGCAAAAATGGTGAAGAATGTAAAGACATTGAAGGAAACTTATCCTGAATTGGTAAATCCTATAATCTCAACAATGGGCAAGATAGCAAATGAGGCAAGAGTGGCAATCATAAAGAATGATGTCGAAAGGATTGCGGAATTGATGAATTTAAATCAGGGATTGCTTGACTCTTTAGGTGTAAACACTTATGAATTGTCCAGAATGATCTATACCGCTCGTGACAATGGAGCCCTTGCATCCAAAATCACCGGTTCAGGTGGTGGAGGCAGCATAATCTCCCTATGCAGTGAAGAGACAATAGATGAAGTTGCAGATGCAATCAATGTAGAAGACAAGACAATTAAAGTCAAATTCTCAAAGGATGGTGTTCTGGTAAATAGGAAATCTCCTCCTTTGCCTTAATCAATTGAATAGGATGATTTGGGATTTATTTCAATTATTATTCATATTAATTAATTATTTTTATTTATAGTGTGATTTTATGATTATTTTAAAGATTGGCGGAAGCATATTAACTGAAAAGGATTCAACAGAACCTAAGGTTGATTATGATAATTTAAATCGTATTGCAGATGAAATCAGAGCGTCTCTATACGCTGATGAAATCAGCAATGACTTGATAGATGGTCTTGTAATTGTTCATGGTGCAGGATCCTTCGGTCATCCTCCAGCTAAGAAGTATAATATTGGAGAACCTTTTGAAATGAAGGATTATCTTGAAAAGAGGATAGGATTTGCTGAAGTTCAAAATGAGGTTAAAAAGCTTAATTCAATCATCTGCGAATCTTTGATTGCACATGGCATTCCTTGCATTGCCATACCTCCATCATCTTTCATCACTTCACACAATAAGCGAATCTATGACTTTGACTTGGATTTAATAAAAACATATCTAAGCGAAGGATTTGTACCTGTTCTCTTTGGAGATGTGGTTATTGATGATGAAGTGAAGATTGCTGTCATCTCAGGGGATCAAGTGCTCCAATACATTGCCAAATTCCTTAAATCTGACAGGATAGTTCTTGGAACTGATGTTGCAGGGGTTTATACCAAAAATCCTAAAACCCATTATGATGCAGTTCATATTGATGAAGTGAACTCCATTGAAGACATAAAGTTCTTGGAATCCACCACCAACGTTGATGTAACCGGTGGTATGGTTGGTAAGGTAAAGGAGCTATTGGACTTGGCAGATTATGGAATCAGTTCCGAAATCATCAATGCAAATGAGGAAGGAGCCATTGCAAAGGCGCTTCAAGGCATGAAAGTGAATGGAACTAAAATCTGCAGAAAATAATCTTTCTTAGTTTTTTTATTTCATTTTATTATTTTTTTATAATTATTTTTCTTAAAATAACCCCTATTTTTACCCAATATTTAAATATAATGAAAATAAAAAATTATAAATAGCTAAATA
>JADLKP010000220.1 GCA_016838945.1 Methanobrevibacter sp. | reverse complement strand
GAGCTGGGTCCATCCGTCAGCTTGCTGGAACCCTTGGGCGAATTGAGTTTCGAGGATGCTTATAAAGTTTTTGCATATTTGAAATAAATAATGGGGTAAAAATTGGAATTTAATGTGGTAAAGTTACAGTATTTATAGGGTAAAAATTGGAATTTAATAAAAATAAAATAGAAATAAAAAATAAAAAAGAACAGATAAAATAAAATAGAAATAAAAAATAGATAAAATCAATTATCTATTTAATTTTTGATAGTTAGCAGCTTGAAGACCGTGGTACTTGATCATACCTTCGATTTCTCTTTGGTCTGTTTCCTTATCTTCAAAGGTGATTTGTTCAATGCTGTGTAAGCTGAAAGGTGATTTTCTGCTTAATGGCTGGATGGAACCTTTGAATAATTTCATCACAACTTCTCCGCTAACTCTTCTTTGCATATGGTCGAAAGCTTGGTCGAGGTCTTCTCTTAAAGGCTCTTGCCATAATGCTTCGTAAACTAAATCAGCATATAATGTGCTCATGTAATCTGCAAATCTTAATTCATCTACAGTCAAGACCAATTGTTCTAAAGCCCTGTGAGCAGCAATCAATAATTTAGCACCTGGAACTTCGTAGGTTTCCCTACTTTTAAGACCAATCATCCTGTTTTCGATGATGTCCACTCTGCCTACACCATTTTCACCAGCAATTTCATTTGCCTTGTTGATTAAGTCTACAAGTCCCATCATTTCTCCGTTGATGGCTACAGGAACTCCTTCTTCAAATTCAATGCTTACTTTGGTTGGAGTGTCTTTAGCGTCTTCAGCAGATTTGGTCCATTCATATATTTCTTCAGGTGGCTCATTTGCAGGGTCTTCAAGTACATCCCCTTCAATAGCTCTTCCCCAAAGGTTTTCATCAATACTGTAGATTTTATCATAAGATAAGTTGAGGCCATGCTCTTTTGCATAAGCCACTTCTTCAGTTCTTGTCAAGTTCATTTCTCTGATTGGAGCAATGATCTTAAAGTCAGACATGGATCTGATGATGGCTTCGAATCTGAACTGGTCATTTCCTTTACCGGTACATCCGTGTGCAATTGCAGTTGCTCCTTCCTTTTCTGCAATTTCAATGATTTTCATTGCAATTAAAGGTCTTGCAAGTGCAGTGCTTAATGGGTATCCTTCATATTCTGCATTTGCCTTGATTCCTCTTGCAATGTATTCATTTGCAAATTCATCTTTAGCGTCTATGATGTAATGTTTTCCGGTGTTGATCTTATCTGCAGAATTTTGGGATTTTTCCAATTCTTCTGCAGGTTGGCCAACATCAACACATGCAGTAACTACTTCATAATTATATTCTTCTTCCAATAATTTAACACATACAGTGGTGTCTAGTCCTCCACTGAATGCAAGAACGACTTTTTCCATAATAATCACTTTAATTTTTCAATAAAACTTTTAATCACAATTAATTTATGAATCTAAATCTAGCTAATCTAAATCTAGCTAATCTAAGTTTAGTAAATCTAAATCTAAGTTAAATGTTAACTAAAAATAGAAATCAATTAGAAATCAATTATAAAATTAATATAACATTTTAATTTTTGTTTTTTATTATATATAATTTTAAGTTTAAATAAAATAAACAATAAATTATTTAAGTGTACTTTTTATAGCGTTTAGTGCAAGTTTTTTTAAGTTAATTTTATAACTTTTACAGGTTTTTTCTAATTAAAAACTTCAAATCTAATTTTTATAAGGTGATTTTGATGGATGGTTTAAATAAGAATAATTTGGAATTGGAGATTATTTCTAAAGAAAGCGGAGGCTTTATCTCTGCAAACAGAAATATTTTCAACAACATTGAATTATCTGACAATTCCAAATTCATTTTAAATCAGGCCATAAAGGGAACTCCTATGATTAAGATTGGTGGTTCCTATCCTAATTTGATGGTTGTTGCAGGAGTTCATGGAAATGAATTGGCACCTCAGATTGCTGCTTTAAAGTTGATTGACAAGGTCTTTGATATGGACTTGAACGGAACTCTTTATATAATCCCATTTGCTTCCCCAAAAAGCACAATGGATAATTCAAGGTACTTTGATGGAATTGACTTAAACAGATCCACACATTTGCCTAATTCAATTACAAACGTTATTTTAAAGAAGGCAAAGGAATTGAATGTTTCAGCTATTGGTGATTTTCATTCATCTGCACCTAATTCAAATCCTGGTAGGGAAGGGGTATTCTGCACTCAAAAGCCATGTGATGCAAGCTTCTTCATTGCAGATTATATTTCCAAAAAGGTAGGTTCTGAAAAGATAATCTATCCGGTGGCAGGGATTCCATTTAAGGGTGCTTTGGAGGATGAGTCTAATTTGGCGCAAATTCCGTCTGTAACATGTGAAGTATTGTCAGCCATTGGCTATGCAAATGAAAGGATATGCGAAAGGTCCTATTTGCAGATGATTGCATTTTTAGAGTATTTTGGCATAATCGATAAAGAGTAATTCTCATATTTATTAATCAATATTTTGATATCCGGTTTAATTTAATCTTTTAATAATTTAACTTTATTAATCAATATTTTAATATCTGGTTTAATTTAATCTTTTAATATTTTAACTTTATTAATCAATATTTTGATATCTGGTTTAATTTAATCTTTTAATATTTTAACTTTATTAATCAATATTTTGATATCCGGTTTAATTTAATCTTTTAATATTTTAACCTCTTTTTTAAATAGTAAATTATTTTCAATTATTACTTCTCAAATGCTCTCATTTACTTTATATCTACTTAAAATCAAATATTTATTTGAACATGCTTGTTTGGAGTGTTTATAATAAGCGTGTAAATTTAAATAGGATGTGTTAGTATTTCCTCTTATAAAGGCCATACGATATTTGCATTTGTTCTTTCTCTATTGATGTTTTATGATCCTTTGGCTATTGCATTAGCGGTAATCTCAGCAAATATTCCGGACTTTGACCATGAGTTCAAAAGGAATCATGTACTTGCCATGATTGCTCTTGGTGCTGTGATGTCATTGTTCCTATATTTCATGGGACTTCCTTACTATTTAGGTTTGGTGATTATTTTTTTAGGAGGCATATTCTTGCTTTCCAGCCATAGGGGATTTACTCATTCTATTTTAGGAGTACTTATCCTGACTATTTTTATCTCATTATTCCTGTTTTTTGGAATTGGATTGTCCTCCTATGATTTGGATTTCACCAATCCATTCAATCTTATGATACTGTTGATGGTGATCATTTCCTTAGGGCTGTTGTTTCTTAATAAAAGGTTATATCCTGTATTTTTGGTAGCTATTGCCATATTGCTTATTTCCATCAATATGGGATTTATTTCTCCTTTAAAAATTAATCTTACATTGCTTGTATTTTCAATCTTTTTAGGCTTGTGCAGCCATATAATTTTAGACTCATTCACTCCATCAGGAGTGAAGGCATTCAGCCCATTTTCAGATAGGGAATATCATAAGAAATTTGGGATAATTCTATTTCTGATTATACTCATCATGTTCGTTTTATTGTTTCCAAATAAAATCATCTTTTTGATTGATTTTTTATCTGGTTTCCACTAATTTTATTATTTTTAATAGATTTTTTATTACTATTTTTCCCATTATGATATTTTTAATTAATTTTTTATGAAAAATATAAAAAGATTTATAATAAATAATCATGA
>JADLKP010000219.1 GCA_016838945.1 Methanobrevibacter sp. | reverse complement strand
TAAAGTATATAACCAGGTTAATGAAGTTTATATAACAATTGTTAATATACTGATATGCTAACATATATGCACCATAAAAGTTACAAAAATAAAAAAATATGCACCAATATGTTAACATCAGATATTTTTTTGACTATTATTAATTATTACAAATACTAAAAAACTATCAATTATTAAGAAAAAATTCAAGCTATTCTCAATGACGAAAATAGAATCATTCTTCTATATCAAAAAATTCTGGATTGCTCAATAGCTTGTCCCTAAATAGTTTTGATATCCTTGAAATGCATTGCCTGCTGTAATCCAACTCTTCAGACAATTGAGTGGTTGTTTTCTTGTCTAAATTAAACAGGACATATAACATTACATTAAGAGGAATTTTGCTCTTATGGAAGATTGTGCCTGAAAAGTCATTGAAATTTGCTCCACAATCCTTACATACATATCTGCGAGTTCTTCCTTGGTTTCCCCTATTATTGATATTATATGATTTGCATTTAGGACAATAGACTCCATTAACCCAACGGACACTCCTAAAGAATGCCATAGCTACCTGATCATCAGGAATTTCCACATCTGGATTAATAATATCTTTCATGATTAGAGATATTATTATTAAAATATTTATAATTTTTGTCAAATTTGTAATACTTAAAAAAATAGGGGCTTTGGCAAATTCGTAATGCTAAAAATAGAGACAAATAAAAAAAATCTATGATAAAACATTCGGCAATGATTTTCATTATGAAAGAATTCATTGAAAATGAAATAAACTAAACATATAAATATAATTAAAAAAATAAAGTAAATAGGTTGTTGGATTTTTCCAACAAAACGTTTATTGTTATTCAGGAGTAATAAAAATGAGATGTGTTGGTACAGTAGTACGTGGAATAAGAACACCTATTATTAAAGAAAAAGATGATTTGGCCACTATAGTCGTAGATTCATTGATGGCAGCAAAAGAAAGTGAAGGATTTGAATTTAAAGATAAAGATGTCGTTGCAATTACAGAAGCAGTTGTAGGTATTTCAGAAGGAAACTATGTTACTGTAGACGATGTTGCAGCAGATTTAGAAAACAAGTTCCCATCCAAAAACATAGGAGTTACAAATCCTATCTTAAGTAGAAACAGATTTTCCATTATCCTAAAAGGTATTGCAAGAGCAATGGATAAGATCACTCTCTTAACCTCTTTCCCTGCAGATGAAGTGGGAAACGGCATTTTGGATGAAAACCTTTTAGATAAAAGCGAATACAATTTAGGAAGCGTCATCACTGAAGAGGAATATTATGAAACCTTCGGTTCATGGAAACACCCATTTACCGGAATCAACATGGTCGACTTCTACAGAGAATTGATTGAAAGTGAAGACTGTGAAGTTGAATTTGTCTTCTCAAATGATGTAAAAACAATTCTTGACTATAACACTGATGTTTTAACCTGTGATATCCACACAAGAGAAAAAACCACAAAATTGCTTAAAGAAGAAGGAGCTAATGTTTACGGCCTCCATGAAGTCTTAACTGAACCTGTTGGAGATTCCGGATGCAACCCTGATTTCGGATTACTCGGTTCCAACAAAGCGACAGAAGAAAGATTAAAGCTTTTCCCAAAAACAGGAGATGCCTTAGTTAGAGAAGTTCAAAAAAGATTGATTGACATTTCAGGCAAACAAATCGAAGTAATGGTCTACGGTGACGGTGCATTCAAAGACCCTGTCGGAAAGATTTGGGAATTGGCTGACCCTGTTGTTTCACCAGCACATACTGATGGATTAGTAGGATATCCAAATGAAATCAAATTGAAATATGTTTCTGACAATAAATTCGCTGATTTGCATGGTGATGAATTAAAAGAAGCAATCAAAGAAGAAATCAGACAAAAAGATGAAGACTTGACCGGACAAATGATTACCGAAGGAACCACTCCAAGAGTATTGACTGACTTGATCGGTTCATTATGTGACTTAACCAGCGGTTCCGGAGATAAGGGAACTCCAGTTATTTTCATCCAAGGATACTTCGATAATTTAGCTAACGACTAAATATCTTATCCTTTTCTTTTTTATTTTTATTATTAATTCTTATAAAAACAATGAATTAACGTAAAACATTTAATTAGAAACTATTTTTCATAGTATCTTTATTTTTTTACTATTTATATCATATTTACTATTTTTATAACTGTTTACCGTTACTAGTTTTATTACTGATTTTATTAACTCACCATTTTTATTATTTTTTTGTTACAAAGTTTTTTTTATTTCTATTTTTTCTTCTTAAAAGTGAAACGAAAAATCCATAATATCTTAAATAATTTTAAATAAGAGAAATGTTTAAGAAAACTAAGAAAAAATTAAAATTTATAAAAATAGTAAATAAAGAATAGTGAAAAGTTCTACTAATTTAAAAAAAAGAATAAAAAAAGAATAAAATAAAAAGAATTATAATAATTCTTTTCTTAAATCAATTGTGTCCTTTAAGTCTGGTCCAGTGGAAATAATGGTAACAGGGACCCCTGTTTCCTGTTCTATTTCAGAAATGAACGCTTTGGTTTCAGCAGACAATTCGCCGTAATCCTGTACACGTGCACAATCGAATAATCTGTCTACACAAGTTAATGCAATTTGGGTAGCACCATTGATTCTGCAGGATTCCTTAGCAAGGTCCATATCAAAGTAACCGATTCTTCTACGTCTTCCAGTCACTACACCATATTCCTCAAGACCTTTGCTTTCTGCTTCCTCTTGAGTCATTTCTGTTGGGAAAGGACCTTCTCCAACACGTGAAATATAAGATTTGAATACATTGATTACTTCATCAACCTTAGTTGGACCAACACCTACATCTGCAGCAAATGTGGAAGCTGTAGTGTCCTTACTGGTTACATATGGGTATGATCCGTAATAAAGTGAAAGTGAGAATCCTTGTGATCCTTCAATGAAAATATCTTCTCCATTGTCAATAGCTTCGTTACAAGCATGAGAAACATCATCAATATAATCCGCGAGCTCAGGTACATCCTTTGCAAGACCTACTGTTCTCATAACTCTGTCTGAGTTTGCAGGTCCACAGCCAGAACCTGTACTTCCAATAGTCTTTGATAAGTGTTCGGAATTCTTATCTCTTGCAATGTGCTCTTCAGTGATGATTGCACATCTTGGGTCTACAGACATTCTTCCCTTTACATCATACTTCTTCAAATCTTCAAATTCCTTAAACAATACGTCTGGATTGACTAAAACTCCAGCACCAATCATGAGTTTGGCACCTGTGTGTACAAAACCAGATGGAGTTAATCTTAAACCGTATTTTTCTCCATTGAATTCCACGGAATGCCCTGCATTTGGTCCGACTCCAGCACGGGCAATAATGCTTGGCTTATCATTATTACAAAGGTAAGTGATGCATTTTCCTTTACCTTCATCTCCCCAAGCTCCTCCAACTAATATACTACAAGTCATTTAAAATCTCCTTATTAAAAATAATATTCTAAGTATATTCTTTCAAGCATATTCTTTTATATAGTCTTTTATGTAGTCTTTTATATGTATTCTATGTATAGCCTTTAAAGTATAATCTTTAAAGTATAATCTTTAAAGTATAGTCTTTTGAAATAGAAATGAATATAATAAATTAAAAGTTTAAATAAAAGGTTTTGAACTATTCTTTTATAAAATTCATAGTTCATTGACCATAT
>JADLKP010000006.1 GCA_016838945.1 Methanobrevibacter sp. | reverse complement strand
TGGTGAAAAGAAGAATAAAATATTCTTCTTTTTTTTTACTTATTTAATTTTTTTTTTTTATTCTGGATTGGTTTTTCTATTTTCATCATGGATATTTACGGTTTTTCCATGAGCTGTTGGAATTACTTCAAATACAGGATTTTCGAATTCCAAATCAAACTCTTTTCCTTCCATCAATAAATGTTGGAAAATAGCAAGTGCTGCAACTTCGGAATGAGGTTGTGTAGTAACTGAAACATTCCAATCAGCATTCTTGTAAACTTTTGTAGGTACTTTTGCTCCGCCGACGATGATTAGGATATCGTCACCTGTTTCACGGACCTCATCCACAACTTCATGAGCTTGAGAACCATACATAGTCAAATGAACTATCTTTCCTCCATTTTCTCTCCAGTTCATAATGACTTCCATATATGAATTGTTGTATTCTATTTCAAAGTCTCCACCCCATCTGTCTGCAATGTCCCTAACACTTTTCATCATACTATGGTCTTCTTCTCCTGCTAACCATACTTTGCTTGCTCCAAATGCTCTTGCAGTTAAACATACGTGGGTGGTAATACGAGTATCTCTTCCGATTCTATGATCTAATCTTAAAACATTTATATTCATTTTTTCACTCTTTCTAAATGATAAATTTATAATTCTGATATATTTTTAATATTTATCCAATATTTATCCATTATTTATCCAATATTATTCCAATATTTATCCTATTTGTTTTTAAATAATTTATTTAAATTAAAGCATGAAAACTTACTGAAATTACTATCAACATTCCAATCAATGAGAAAAGTCTACCTAATTCGTTGGAAGTTCCAAGAACATCTCCATTTGCAATCTTCAGATGTTTCTTTGCAATCAATGCAGTTAAAGCACCTCCAAATGCTCCTCCTATAATTCCGATAATGCCTATGTGGAATGCTGTAGTTATGCTAAGTGCTGCTGCAATAATCCAACAGATGATGAGTCCAGTTAGATAATTGGTTAAATTCATATTTTCAATGAAGAATTTTCCAATCCCTTCAGTTGATGGACTTGAGCATATGCAACAGGTTGTCAATCCTATCTTTGCAGCAATTTCCGCTACGATAATGAGCAGAATCAAATTGATGTCAACAGCATATGCATATTTGATCAATGAACAAAATGCTGCAATTGTGATTGCACCTACAATGAATCCTGTAGATATTCCTCCAACCCCCGTCATAGGATCTTTCATGATGCTTAATTTTTTCTGAGGATTACCATGAACCATCACTCCATCACCGAAGTCCATAAGTCCATCAAAATGATTGAATCCATTAATCAACAATAAGAATCCATAGACTATTGTAGCGGTTAGAAGTGCATCAAAATGGAAAAATGCTGTTAAAATGTATGCAATTATAGTTGCCAAGAATCCAACAATTCCATTTATAATAGGCCAAATCCAAGTTACCCTTGCCAATTCCTCAATACTTGTATAAACATTTAAAGGAAGGATTGTTGAAAATGTTATTAATCCCCCTATTGAACGTAAAGTGGAAGGCTTTTGCTTTTCAAAATAATCATCATTGTTTTCTTCTTTCATTTCAACACTTCTTTAGCTTTTATTTTTTATTTTTTCTATCTTGGGTTCTTTATTGTTTTTATTGATTGAATTATTTTAATAAATATGATTAATTTTTATTCAAGTATTTTAGTCATGCATCCGCCTATTAAACCTGCAAATGCATTTGATAATATAGGTCCTAATCCATATAATATTCCTGGCTTATTTTCACTGTATCTTCTGAAGTTCAATACTCCTTCTGTGCCAGCAATTTGATTAGCTATTGTTGCTCCAATAAGTGCATCAGGATAAAAATTATCTAATTTCTCATTTAAATTGATTTCACGAACTCTTCCCTTTTTGAAGTCTTCTTCCATTCTGATTGCTCCGATTATCATAGCATTTATATTTCTATCGCTTATTGATTCAAGGAGCTGTTTCTCCAACTTCTCCTTCAATTCATCTGTTGGTTCAATATTCTCTAAAAGGCTCATTCCAACTTCAATCATTTCTCCAATTTGAATTCCTTCACTAACAAGATAGTCAAGTATTCCGGTATTCAAATTGATCTTTTCCAACGCATCTTCACAGCTGATGATGACCGCATCTTCAATTCTTTCGATAAATTCCTCTAAATCGATTTCATCATCTTCATATTCCATATTTGTTATGTCCAAACCGATTTCCATTATGTAGTCTTGGTCTAATGTTTCTTCTGGAAGGTTGGATCCGATTACAAGGAAATCCTCATTATTTGAAATATTGTTTATGTGTGATGGCAAGTGCATTGATTCAAAGAATTTTGCCTTTTGTTTTGTTGCAATCTTATAAAGTTGAATAAGCAACTTTGGACTGAATGCATGATCTAATAATATAATCTGGCCAAGATTGAGTTTTGCATTAGAAAATCCTTTCCAGCTATTGACCACTTTCAGTTCATTATAGAAATCTTGAACTTCAAGATCATTTGAGATAACTGTAATGACAGTTATATCACCATAAGTATTGGTTATATGATTTATCTTATCAAAGCTTTGGCAGATATATCCGCCTTCAATGGATTTTTCTTCCTTATATTCTTCAGTGATTTCCATTAGTTCAACATCAGTCAAAGCATCATCTTCACTTTCCCTATTGAAACTTATGTAGTCATCTGACAATACCATAATATTTTCTATTATGTCAATACCGTCGCTCACTTCCAAATCACTGAATGTTAAAAAATAATTGGGATTATTAATGTATAAAGCATCTTCATTTTTTATCAATTCGCCGTTTGCCAACTTGCTTTTGATGCTTTTTATTTCCTTGATATTTTTATTTTTTTTAGCCAATTAAATTCCTCTTTTAAATCGCTATTCCATTATAATTTGAAATTATTCTTAATTAAATCAGTAAAACTATTTCAAAAATATTTTAATAAGTTATTAAAACTATTTTAAAAATATTTGATAAGTTTTTAAAACTATTTTAAAATCATTTTAATAAATATATTTTTATAACAAATATTATTTAATTGTAATTATAAATATTATTTTATAGATTATTAAATAAAATAAATTGTTCAGTTAAACTTAGGGAAGTAATTTTATGGTTTATATTATTGATTCTCAGACAGCCGGAATTTCTGGGAATATGATTATAGGAGCTCTTGTGGATTTAGGAGCTGATGGGGAAAAAGTCAAAAATCTTATGGAAGATGTCGCATTTGATTTTGGTGAGGTGGAAGTCTCATTAAGCAAAGTCAATAAGGCGGGCATTGATGCAACCTTCTGTAATGTAAAGACAATCAATGAAGAACATGAAAATAATCATCATATTCATTATTCAGATTTTATGGAAAAGATTGACCTATTGAAATTTTCAGATATTGAAAATTTAACTGATGATATGGTTGAAAAGGCAAAATCCGTTTTTAAGAGAATTGCCATTTCCGAATCACGAGTTCATGGAAAAACATTGGATGAGGTTCATTTCCATGAAGTAGGTGCAGCAGATGCAGTAGCGGATGTTTTAGGTTCAATTTGTGCATACTATGATTTAGGTATGGATAAGGATAAGGTTGTCGGCCTTCCTATTGCAGTTGGAGGAGGTGTTGTTGAAACTGCCCATGGCAGAATTCCAGTTCCTGCACCTGCAACTATTGATATCCTCAAAGGACTCGATGATGAGGAGTTTAAGGATTTCTCAAAAGGCGAAGCCAAATGTGTTGGAGGCCCTGTAAACACTGAGCTTGCAACCCCTACAGGTTGTGCTTTATATATGGAATTCTGTGATGAATTCCTTGAATTTGCTCCTATGATGTCTCCTGAAGCGGTGGCTTATGGTTGCGGTTCTAAAGACTTTGATTTCCCGAATATATTAAGGGTTATAAAATCAAAGGAAACCAATGAAAAGCATAGAATCTGTGTTATTGAAACCAACATCGACCATATGTCCGGTGAGGAATTAGGTTTCCTATTTGATCTCTTAATGATTGAAGGGGCATCAGATGTGTCAATGGCTCCAATCACCATGAAGAAAAATAGGCCAGGACATTTGATAAAGATCATTTCAAAGCCAGCATTAGTAGACCATCTAGTCAACATTCTATTTAAGGAAACCGGTACCTTAGGAATCAGAATCTCTGAAAACACTCATAGGGGAGTTGCAGAAAGACAATTTGTTCCTTTGGACATCAATGTAGGCAATCATGTTTACACAATAAACTTTAAGATAGGATTGATTGGTGATGAAATAATTTCCCATAGGCCTGAATATGAGGATTTGCGTAGAATTTCTGTAGAGCAGGACATTCCTTTAGTGGAAATAAGGGATGTTGCAAATACAATGATTCGTGACTTTTTAGAAAATAATAGGGAGTAACTCTTAATAATTAATTAAATTTTAATTTTTTAAATTTTAATTTATTTGTTCTAATATTTTATTTTATTTTATTTTTAATATTGAAAAATTTAAATAGGACAAAGTAATTATTATATTATGTGAAATTATGAAAATCCCGAGATTTAATTTAGTGTTTCTATCAAGATTTCTTATCCTTTTAGCACTTATCATTTGGTTTTATAATGAATTCAATCTAAAATCAGAGATGGTAACTGCAGTATCTTTAGCATTAGCTGTTTTAGCTGTAGTTTGCATGTTGGTATTTGCTATCAGATTAAGACATGGAAAATACAATAGGTCTTTTCAGATAGTTGTTGAAACAGATGTGGATAGGGCTTTAAAAGATGGAGTAATCACTGAAGAGCAAGCAAATAACATTCCAAAACGTGTTGTTCTTAATTCAAAGGACTTGTTGCTAAATGTAATCTTTAATTTTGCAATTGTCAATCATTTTGATTTGATTCCGGTGGATATCCTTCATGAAACAATACCCAATGTTCCTCCCGCTCATTTGATGCATTTATATGAGGAATCTCGTGAAATCAGTGATGACTTGAATGATTATTTCAGATCTCAAAAATATGCCAATAAGGCGGACGTAATCACTCGCAGTGATGAAATCAAGGGATATTTAGCTAAAACTTATCCATGGATGTCTCCTGAGACTTTAGATAACACTTATGATTATTTCTTTTTAGGTATTGGCAACGGTTAATGCCTCTTTTTTTATAGCCCAATAATAGTTTTATTATATGCGAATAATTATAAAAACAGTAATATCTCTTATTTTCAATAATCTAATTTTAAAAAAAGTTTTTTTTAATGTAAAATAAGGTGTAAAGAGATAGAAATCTCTTAAAAAAATAAAGGAAATAATGGTAAAATTACCATTATTCGTCTAAAGGTTTAATCAACATTAAGTTGTCTCCTGCATTAACAGTGTCTCCCTCTTCTACGAAGATTTGTTCAACAATACCTTCCTCTTCAGCGTAGATATCGTTTTCCATTTTCATGGCTTCAAGAACTGCTACTACAGTACCTTTTTGGACTTTATCTCCAGTGTTGACTTTGATCTTAAGAACCATACCTTGCATGGATGCAGTAAGTGCACCAGGTATTGGTCCAATGTTTCCAGCCTTATCCTCTTCGATTTTTAAATATCCTGTAGGCATAATTTTAACGTCAAAGACATCTCCATCAACTTCCACAGAGTATTCGGTTGGGATAGCTCCAAGGTCATGTTCTCCATCATCAGCAGCATATTTTTTGGTTGGGAACTCTTCCTCTTCAAGCTCTCCATTAAGGAATTGTTTTGCAACTGGAGGTAACATTGCGAGAGTAAGAACATCTTCTTCTTTTTTGATTATTCCTAACTCTTCTCCTTCTTTCTTGAAGTTTTCATATTCAGGTTCTATCAAGTCTGCTGGTCTGCAGGTAATAGGTTCTTCATCACCAATGATCTTCTTAGCGATTTCCTTGTTTACAGGTGCTGGAGAACGTCCATAGAAACCTTTCATATAATCTTTAACTTCATTTGATACGATTTTGTATCTTTCTCCATTAATGACATTCATTACAGCTTGAATACCAACAATTTGGCTGGTTGGAGTTACAAGAGGCGGGTATCCCATGTCTTCTCTTACACGAGGCATTTCTTCCAATACATCTTGATATCTGTCCAATGCATTTTGTTGTTTTAACTGTGAAATCAAGTTAGAGAGCATTCCGCCAGGAATTTGGTACATCAATACATCAGTGTCGATTCTTTCACTGATTGGATCAATGTATCCATCGTATTTTTCTCTAAGGGTTTCAAAGTATTTCTTGATTTGATTTAAGGTTTTCAAATCAAGGCCAGTGTCATATTCAGTACCCTGTAATGATGCTACAATACTTTCTGTTGGAGGTTGTGAAGTACCCCAAGCGATAGGAGAAATAGCAGTGTCTAAAATGTCAACACCTGCTTGACATGCAGCATAATAACTGATAGGAGTCATACCGCTGGTACAGTGTGAATGTAAGTTTACAAGCAAGTCAGTTTCTTCTTTTAATCTTGTAACTAATTCAAATACGATTGATGGGCTGATTAAACCAGCCATATCCTTAATAGCTATTGAGTCACATTCCAATGCTTCAAGTTCTTTTGCAAATTCTACGAATTTGTCTATAGTGTGAACAGGGCTGATGGTATAGCTGATGGTTCCCTGAACATGAGCTCCTTGTGCTTTAGCTACTTTAATGGATTGTTCCATATTTCTTATATCATTCATTGCATCGAAAATTCTAAATATGTCGATACCGTTTTCATATGATTTCTCTACGAATTTAGTTACAATGTCATCAGCATAATGTTTGTATCCGAGTAGGTTTTGGCCTCTGAGAAGCATTTGTAATGGGGTTTCAGTAAAGTTTTCTTTCAATATTCTTAATCTTTCCCATGGATCTTCGTTTAAGTATCTAATACATGTATCAAAGGTAGCTCCACCCCATGCTTCGATAGCATGATATCCGACCTTATCCATCTCTTCTATAATAGGAACCATATCTCTTGTTCTCATTCTGGTTGCTAAGAGGGATTGGTGGGCATCTCTGAATGCGGTTTCAGTAATTTTTACTTTCATCTTTACACCTCACTATAATTATAAATATTATATTAATTCATTCAATTTTTGTAAAATGATTTAAGAATCATTTATTTAATCACATAAGATTATTTGACATTATATTATTATTTATTGTTATAACTACTAATAATACTTATCTATTTTTAACTAATCTTTTTGTGGGTTATTATTTTTTAAAAATGGGGGATGATGAGAATTTGAAATTTAAATAGTTTGGTAATAATAGTTTGTTTTTAATGAAGTAAAATAGTAAAAGAAGTAACATAAGTTAAAAATAGAATTGTTTAAATTATGATAGTTTAAATTATGATAGTTTAAATTATGATAGTTTAAAGTAGAATAGTCTAAGTAAAATAAGTAAAAAAAATAAAAAAAGTAAAGGTTAAGAAATTAATTCTTAACGTTCTAATTCTCCGTTGATGAATGCTTCAACATTTGCTGCAGCTTCATCATCTGTAAATTGGATTGGAGGGTGTTTCATAACATAGGATGAAATGGAAGTGAGTTGTCCGCCAATTCCTCTTTCGAGTCCTAATTTACAGCAACGGATTGCATCAATTACACATCCTGCAGAGTTTGGAGAATCTTCAACACTTAATCTTAGTTCAATGTCCATTGGTACGTCACCAAAGGTTTTCCCTTCCATTCGTAAGAAACAGATTTTGTTGTCTTTTTGCCATGGTACGTAATCACTTGGACCAATGTGGATGTCATGAGGATCCATTCTTTCTGCAAGTACTGATTGAACAGCTTCGGTTTTAGATTCTTTTTTAGAGTCTAAACGTTTTCTGTTTAACATGTTCAAGAAGTCAGTATTTCCACCAGTATTGATTTGGTAGGTGTGTACTAATTTAACTCCTCTTTCTTTAAATAAGTTACTTAAAGTTCTGTGAGTAATTGTTGCACCGATTTGTGCTTTAATGTCGTCACCAACTGCAGGAAGTCCTTTTTCTCTGAACTTAGCATCCCACTCCGGATCACTTACGATAAATACTGGCATACAATTGATATAAGCAATATCTGCATCTAATGCACATTGTGCATAGAATCTTGCAGCTTCTTCAGAACCTACTGGTAAATAACTGAGTAATATTTCAGCCCCACTTTCTTTTAAGACTTCAACAACATCTGCTGGTTCTTCATCAGCTACTATAAAAGTATAATCTTCTTCGAACTCCGCCATATGTTCACTGACACCATCGAGAACAGGTCCCATTTGAACAATCACATCACTTTTTGGTATGTCTTCTTGGAATACTGTGGTGCAGTTTGGCTTTGCAAAGATAGCTTCATCAACAGTCTTTCCAACTTTCCTTGCATCTATGTCAAAAGCAGCAACAACTTCAATGTCTGTCGGATTCCATTCTCCTATTTTCCAGTGCATAAGGCCGATTGCATCTTTAGGATCTTTATCTTTGTAATAATGAATTCCTTGTATAAGTGAACTTGCACAGTTTCCAATTCCCACGATTGCGATTTTAATTTTACTCATTTTTTCACCAGTATATACAAATTATAATTTTTAATTTATTTATCCTATTATGATAATATATTCGTAAATTTATTTAAACTTTATTGAATAACTATAAATTATGTTATTTTAATATATTTTAATTAGTTTATATAAATGTTTTTAAAAAATAGATAAATGGGTAAGGTACTTAAATGAGGAAAGTAATTTTAATGGCATTTTATTTTAACCAAGTAAATGAAATCGCTTCTAAAAGATTAAGGGCATTGGCAAAGCATTTGCCTCAATATGGATGGAATCCTGTTGTCATAGTTCCTGATTTAGGTTTTATTCCTAAAGAAAATGCTGATATGGATTGCAGAATCATCTACACAGAGTATGAGGATATGTTTTCTCATTTTTCAAATAAGTTCAAGGGCAAGCCAAAGAATTCCAATGAAATCAAATCAGATGATTTGAAAGAACATGAAGCGGATAAATTAAAGGATTCCACTTCCTATTCGAATCCTATTGCTTCAAAAGCCATTTCATTGGCAGGTGAAGTATTTGCCTATCCTGATGGCATGAAATATTGGCATGGATCTGCATTTGAAGCGGCTTCAAGGATTATTGAAGAAGAGGAGATTGAAGCTATTATAAGTTCCTCATGGCCTATAACCTGCCATACCATTGCAAAGGATTTAAAGGATAAGTATGATCTCTTTTGGATAGCGGATTTGAGGGACCTTTGGAATATGAATCCTTATGTTTCACATACTTTCATAAGGGAATACTTTGAAAGGAGACTGGAATTGAAAACATTTGAAAACGCGGATGTTTTAACAACCACAACTGATTTGGCAGCAGATACTTTAGCTACATTACACCCTAACAATAGAATAGTTCCGATATTGTCTGGTTATGATGAGGATGATTTAAGCTATTTAGATGAATTTATGGTAGAAGATTCTGATTATTTGATCAATTCTCATGATAAATTAAAATTCATATATGCAGGTTCATTGTATGGCGGAAAGAGAGACCCTTCATATTTATTCAATGCAATTCGTCAATTGGAAGATGAAAACAAATTGGATTCATCTAATATTTCCATAGAATTCTATGGAGACAGCACTAATTTAAAAGAGATAGCTGAAAAATATGGCCTTTTGGATATTGTTGATATCGGAGGCAAAATATCCCATGAAGACGTATTGAAAAAACAGTTGGAAAGTGATGTGCTATTGCTTATCTCTTGGGATGATGAAAAGGAAAAGATGTTTATTCCAGGAAAGATTTATGAATATTTTGCACTTAAAAAACCTGTTTTATCAATTGGACACAAGGAAGGTTCACTAAAGGATCTCATTGAAGAGACAAAAGTAGGATATCATGTTTCTGATTTGGAATCAACTAAGGAAGTCCTATTGAAATTATATAATGAATTTTTGGAAAAGGGAAAAATCGAATTCAATTCAGACATCAATATTGATGATTATTCAATGGGGAATATGGCAAAGAAATTCGCAGATTTGTTAAATGGTTTAAATTAATGTTATGTGATGATTTGGAAAATAAATAAATTTATACTTATTAAAATATATACTCAATATTATTAAGATATGCTTTGAATTATAAGATTACAGAGGGATTTAATGAATGCTTATTTGGAAATAATTCGTCCAGGAAATGCGGTTATGGCGGCTATTGCCGTAATATTGGTGATGTTTGTTGGTCATTATTATGATTTGCCTATAATTATCTGTGCATTGATTGTTTTTGTATGTACAGGTGCTGGAAATACAATCAATGATGTTTTTGATGTAAAGATAGATGAAATCAACAAGCCTAATCGTCCAATTCCATCTGGAAGAATAAGTTTAGAAAATGCAAGAAAATATTCCTATCTCTTATTTGCAATAGGTATTGCATTAAGTTTTGTTTGCAGTTATATGGTTAATTCCATTTGGCCTTCTGTAATAGTTATTCCTGCAGTGATCATAATGTATCTATATGCAAGAAACCTAAAGGCAATGCCTTTAGTTGGAAACCTTACCGTTGCAACTCTAACAGGTTTCTGTTTTGTGATTGCGGGAACTGTAATTGCTTGTGCTACAAACTCATTGAAGATTTTATTCATATCCATTTATTTGGGATTATTTGCTATGTTCATGACTTTGGCTCGTGAAATAGTGAAGGATATGGAAGACATTGAAGGGGATAAATTGGAAGGAGCAAGAACATTTCCTATTCTTTATGGTAAGAAAATACCATCAATCGTTTCCATAATCTTAATTGTTGTAACTACATTGATGTGTCCTGTCCTTTATATCTTCAAGATCTTTAATGTTTCATATATGATTATCATGATTGTGCCGATAATCATATTCCTATACAGTGCATACAGCTTGAAATTAAATCCTCCAGAGGAAACATGTGCAAAGGTTTCCAAGAATCTTAAGATAGCTATGTTGATCAGTTTCCTTGCTTTTGTTGTAGGGTCCTTTGATGTTTTTAATTTTATTTTATGATATTGGTCACTTTAAAAGAAAAAGAAAAAGTGCAATCCAAGAGATAATGATGGAAAAGTGTTAAAATGGTTTTAAAAAATATTTTTGAAGATTTAAATCTCTCTAGAAATGATTTTTCTTATTTGCTGATTTTAACAGTTTTCAGCATTCTCGTCACATATGTTCTCATAGGTCATAATCTGGATCTTGGAATCTACTGTTCAGACGTTTTCGTATATTTGACCAATTCCCTCACTTTTGCAGGTTTCAAGTCAAGCAATGTATATTTGTATTTGTCTCCGCTAATCTGTTTTTTAACATCCCTTCTATTCAGATTGGGATTCTTATCCGAAACTTCCCTTTATGTCGTTACAGGCATCTTTTGCATCTTAGGCAATATTGGGATTTATGTATTTTTAAAGAACAGATTCAGTTCACTTTTGAGCCTATGTGGTGCTTTTCTTTTTGGAGCTTTCTCTTTAAACTTGCTTTGGTGGGCTAATGGAACATTGGACATACCTGCAGTTAGCTTATCAATATGGGCAATGCTTTTTACAGTTTTAGCTATTGACAAGGATTCAAAATATTATATTTTAGCTATTCCATTATTGGTTTTAGCCATTTTCACACGTTATACTGCATTATTCTTAATACCTTTGATTTTGTTGTATTTCCTTTCATATCATGACTTTTTCACAAATTTCGATTTATTGTTCAATGATAGGGGAGGATTATTGGGTAAGGTCAAATCTTTTTTGAAAAGCAATGAATTCAAGAATATAATAAAATCCTTTGCTTTGGCTGTTGTATTGATCATGATATTTTCCGCTTTGATTCTATCCTTTGGTTCCCATTTGTCCTTTTTAACTCAAAGCTCTACATTTGCATCAGGTTCTAAGGGAGAGGTGATAGACAATGCATATACAACTGACACATTTTTCTATCTTCATGATTTCCCTAACTTCCTGTTTTCAGATTATGTAATCTTTGATGATGTTATTCCAGTATTGAATGACTCAAATTTTGTTTCTTATATTTTGATAGGGCTCTTTGCCTTAGGAATAATGATGTTTATTTATAGCCTGTTCAATCAAAAGCATAAAATCAAAATTAAGAATGGTGAGATGGATAGATCAAGCAAATATTCAAATAAGCACTTCAAATCATTTGCATGGATATTATTTGTTCTATTATTGATTGTATCCATCTTAAGCTTTAAGATAAATTCATTAATAACCCTAACAATTCTGTTGGTTGATTTTGTAATACTATTTGCATTATTGAAGAAAAATGGTTTTGACAGAGAGGATTATTCATTGAATATCCTTATGTTGGCATGGTTTTTGGTTTACTTCATTTTCTTCACTTTCCTGAACATTAAAGTAAACAGATATATTATAACAGTATTCCCTGCCTTCATCTATTTTGCAATATATGCTATAAACTGCATTTTGGACTGGTCTAAGGAACATAAGTTGGAATTCAAGAGCAAAAACATTTTAAATCTTGTTCTGATTATCCTGATTGTATTCTGCATATTCTCAGCCTTGTCTTTCCCAGCTACTGTTCATTACAATGAGGATTTCAACAAGAACAAGGTGATTGCAGATTACTTGATTGATTATGATTCGGATTATGCATCTAAAGATGTTGCAGTATTCCATCAGAGGTCTTTGAATTGGTTCTTGAAGACCAATACCATTGCACTCACTGATGACCAATTGGATTATCTTGAAGCAAGCAATATCACTTATTACATTTCAGATGATAACTTTAAATTAGAGAATTATACCATGATCCATCAGGAAAACGGTTTGTACTTATTTAAGAGGATTAGTTAAGGTGAATTTTATGAAGATTTTACATGTAGCACATTTCTTTATTCCTTGTTTATCTGCTGGAGGAGTGGTTAATGCAAGTTATCAGATTGCCTCTAAACAGAGAGAAGACAATGATGTGAAAGTCTTAAGCACAGATTCATGTAAGGAAAGATTGAAATTCCCTGATGGTCGATATGATGTTGATGTTGATGGCATCAGGATTGATTATTTTAAGAACTTATCCAACAGATTTAAAATGGCTACAATGTTGGATACTCCTTTGTCTGCTCCTTTTAGAATCAGAAAGGAAATCAAGGATTATGAGATTGTTCACATTCATGAGCATAGGCAAACATTGGCTATAATTGCAAGCCATTTTGCAAGGAAAAACAATATTCCATACATTGTGCAGGCTCATGGATCAGTACTTCCTTTCTTCCAGAAGGAAGGATTGAAAAACCTCTTTGACAAGGTGTTCGGATTCAGGATTCTTCATAATGCAGCATGTGTTTTCGCTCTCACTGAAGTTGAAAAGGAGCAATATTTGAAGATGGGTGTTGATGAGGAAAAGATTGAGATTGTTCCACTTGGAATCAATCTTGAAGAATATGAAAATCTTCCGGATTATGGCAGTTTTCGCTCTAAATTCAATATTAATGATGATGATAAGCTAATTCTTTTTGTAGGCAGAATTCATGAAATCAAGGGACTTGATTTGTTGATTGATTCATTCAATGATTTGATTCATATGAATGAAAATGAAAAGATTAAATTAGCTATTGTTGGTCCTGATGATGGATATTTGGATGAATTGGAAGAGAAAATCAAAAATTATTCTCTTGAAGAAAAGGTAATAGTTACTGGTCCATTGTATAAGGAAGAAAAGCAAGAGGCATTGGTTGATTGTGATTTATTTGTAATGCCTTCAAAATATGAATCATTTACAACAAGTGGTCTTGAGGCGATGGCATGTTCCAAGCCATTGGTATTGACTAAAAACAATCATATTCATGATTGGGTTGATGGAAATTGCGGTATTGCCTGTGAGGATGATAAGGATTCATTGAGAATAGCTATTGAAGAGCTATTGTTTGATGAGGATTTGTCTAGAACTTATGGTGAAAATGGAAAGGAATTAATTGAACATAAGTATAATTGGGACATAATCAATAAACAAATCTTAGATATTTATAATAGATTTTTATAAACTGTTCTATTTTTCGGTCTTGCAATTGAGACCTGATTCTTTTTACTCAAATACAAATTTAATTATTCAATTTTTTTTAACTTTTTTTAAAAATTATGCATTTTTTATATCTCATGTTATATATAAGTAAAATTTTTTTCTTATAATCTGAATTTTTTTTCAAAATTAAATAGGAATCTATATATGTATGGCCGATAGATTTTATATTATGTCAATATTATTTAAGTTGGTTAACTGATTTAATATTGCTTTTGAGGAAAATGAGGTTAAACTATGAAAAATAAAAAGATTTTTTTGCTTAGCTTGATTTTGCTGGCAATTTTATTAATTGGTGCTGTTAGTGCATCGGAAGATGTAGCATCGGAGGATACTTCAATAAGTGTGTCTGATGATGTCATATCTGAAGATACGGTGGCAGTTAGTGATGAGGGGGCTCCTGTGGTTGATTTGGATTCGGCCAATGATGAGGATGATTCCAGCCAGTCCGTCGATGATGAAATCATTTTAGGTGAAGGTGATGATGAAGATGAGAATAATCCTTATTATACATTTGTAAATGATGAGAGAATCATCACTGATACTGATGATGACGATTATGATGATGAGGCAATTGTTGCTGGAATTATTTTACCGCCAGATACAGAAGATGGTCATTTGGACATCTTTACTGATGATGATGTGGAGATTGCTAGACTTGATGTTGAAGCTGCCGGTGAAGGGCCATGGCATATTGATGAAAATGGTAATCTTAAAGCTCATGTATATTTAAGGGATTTAGATCTAACAGACGTCAATGATGGGGATAATGTAAATTTCCTTTTCTTTGGCGCTGATGGCAGAAAGGTTGATGAGTATTCCACTTCTAGAACAATTGAAATAACTGATTCATATATTAGATTCATAGATGAAAACAGTGATGATGAAGAGGATGAATGTCCATTCCATCCAAATGTTCGCCCAATTACTATAGACCCTGAAAAGGAAGGTTATGAGCCTAATATTTTCTTTATGGGTATGGAATTGGCTGAACCGGTTGCTGGAAGATTAGTCATGGATGGTGATGGAGGGCTTTTATTTGATGTTCATATTTCACTGGATGATTGGATTCAGATAGATGATGGGATATATCGTTACGAAGTATTAATAAAAGATGTGAATTTTGAAAATGTTCAAGATGGTGATCATTTTTATCTTGAATTTTTTATGGATGAAGATTCAGAATCTACTTATTCAGGTGAGTTTAAGATAAATGTTTATGACGATTATATATTATTGGATTTTGTGGAAGATGATGAGGGCCCAGAAGAAAATCCATTCTATTTCAATGAAGACCCAATTATTACAGATTCTGCTAGTGAAGAATATGATGAGGATGCCTTATTTGTAGGTATTGCTTTAGATTTTCCTTATGATAATGGCAGATTTACAATATTTAATGATGATTTAACATTAGTGGATAAGAGTGTTTCTGCTGCTGATTGGGGTGAAGATGAGGAAGAACGTTCCATTTATGAAATAGTCTTAAAAGATGTGAATCTTGATGGGGTTCATACTGGAGACAGGTTTACAGTTGAATATTTCAGCGAAACTGATGAGGACATATATTTTTCAACAGAAATTAAAATTGAAGTAGGTGAGGGGGAGGTAATTCTCCATCCTGGTGATGAAATCGATCCTGACGATGCAAAAGCTTACATAACTAAAGAAGTCAAATACAGGAATAATATTCCATTCCTAATAGAATTACTATTTGGAGAAAATTTATGGGATCCAAACACCCATAGGACTTATAATAATGTCATAGTCTATATCAATGATATATTAGCATTTAATAGTACAGTTTACATATGGGAAGATGGAAATGCACATATCCAAGTTGATGGCGATGAAGGTGAAGAAATTCATAAAGGTCTTGATAGCATTGTTCTTAATGAATATCACTTTTTAGATGAAGGCGAATATTCCATTGTGGTTTATTTATTAGATGATGAAGAAGATTTAAGAGAAATCGGAAGAAATGATTTCACAGTTTTAAAACAAAAAGGGGACATGGATTTCGATATTGATCTTTTTGCTGAAGAAGAAGAACACACTTTCCTTCATGTGAATATTCCTGATGGAAACTGGGACGAATATTATATGATAGTCAACATCAATTATTCTGAAATTGTAGATGTAGATGATGAGGATTATGATGAAGGAAGATGGTTAGGCCAATGTTTGGTATTAAAAGACGATGAAATCTTTTTAGTTAAACCTTTGGATGAAATTATTGGTCAAGGACAAGTAGATATAGATTTAGGTGTTTTAGACGAAGACACTCATGTTTGGGTTGAATTTAATCATGCAGATTTCTTAAATAGAAAATATGATTTCTATCAAAATGAATTCACTATAAACAGACACAGAATAGGTCCTGAATTAACAATTGCTGTAGACGACATTTCTTATGGTAATGATGCAAACATTGTTATCGGAACTAATAGCACCTTCTCAGGTCCTGTCACAGTTCAAATTGATGGAAGTAATTACACTGTAGATGTGAATAATGGAGAAGGTCAACTAACTGTTTCTGGTTTAGATGCAGGAAATTACACAGCTAAAGCAATATTTGCAGCTACTGACGTATTTAATGAGGCTGAGGCTACTTTCTCATTTGTTGTAAATAAGGCGGATTCATCTGTAAGTTGTGATCCTATTACTTTTGATTATGGTAATTCTGGTACTGTAACTGCTACTGTTGATGGTGCTACCGGTGTAACTGCTGTTATTGAAGGATATGCAGATGCAGTAATTGCTATTGATGGTTTGTCCATTACTGTTTCCAATTTGAATGCTGGTAATTATGATTTAAGTGTCACAACCATTCCTGATATTAACCATATTGCTAAAACTATTAGTGTTCCTGTGACTGTTAATAGGATTAATCCTAATTTTGTGATTGCTCCTATTGGGTCTGTCGAGGAAGGAGACCCGATCACTATTAGTATTTCTGCAGATACTGGTTTTGTTGGTGATGTGACTGTTTCTGTCGGTGATAATAGCGCTACTATCCATATTGCTGAGGGTGTTGGTACTTGTACTTTGTCTACTGAAGGTTTGGCTCCTGGTGTTTATACTGTTGATTTGATTTCTGAAGAGGCTGAGAATTATAATGCCAGTGGGGCTAGTGCTACTTTTACCATTACAGAAAAAGTTGTTCCTAAAGTTGGTCCTGCTTTAACAATCACTGCGGAGGATATTGTATTTGGAGAAGATGAAACAATCGTTATCGGAACTAATAACACCTTCTCAGGTCTTGTCACAGTTCAAATTGATGGAAATACTTATGATGTGAATGTGAATAATGGAATAGGTTCACTCTCTGTTTCTAGTTTGAATGCAGGAACTTACACTGCTAAAGCAATATTTGCAGCTACTGACGTATTTAATGAGGCTGAGGCTACTGTCTCATTTGTTGTTAATAAGGCTGATTCATCTGTAAGTTGTAATCCTATTAGTTTTGATTATGGTAGTTCTGGTTCTGGTACTTTAACTGTTGAAGGTGCTACTGTATCTGCTGATAATATTGCAGTTGTTGATCATGCTGAAGCGGTGATAATATTTGAAAATAATGTTGTGACTGTATCTAATTTAGGTGCAGGTTCATATGCTTTAACTATCACTACAAGTCCTAATGATAATCATAATGCTGTGATTATCATTGTTCCTGTGACTGTTAATAGGGTTGATGCAACTGTTGAAGTGACTGATGTTACTTTTGACTATGGTGATTCTGGTGTTGTTACTACTGTTGTTGATGGTGGTGTTGGTATTGAAGCTGCTATTGATGGTTCTACAGATCATGTGACTGTTGATGGATATAAAGTTACTGTTTCTGGTTTGGATGTTGGTACTTACACTTTAAGTGTCACTGCTGTTCCTGATGCTAACCATAATGCGGTATCTGCTACTGCTACTGTTACTGTTAATAAGGTGGATTGTGAAGTTACTGTTGGTCCTATTAGTTTTGATTATGGTGGTACTGGTACTGCAACTGCTTCTGTTGTTGGCGCTACTGGTATTACTGCTGCTATTGATGGTCATGAAGGGGTAGTTGAAGTTGATGGTCTCTCCATTACCGTTTCTGGTTTGGATGCTGGTGATTACACTTTGACTGTCACTGCTGTTCCTGATGCTAATCATAATGCTAAAATTATCACGGTTCCTGTTACTGTAAATAAAATTAATCCTAACTTTGTAATTGCACCTATTGAATCTGTCGATGAAGGGGATCCTATCACTATTAGTATTTCCGAGGATACTGGTTTTGTTGGAGATGTGACTGTTTCTGTTAGTGAGAATACAGCTACAATCAGTATTGCTAAGGGTGTTGGTACTGGCTCTTTATCCACTGAAGGTTTAGTTCCTGGAGAGTATACTGTTGATTTAGTTTCTGAAGAGACTGATAATTATAATGCTGGTGGGGCTAGTGCTACATTTACCATAAATGAAAAGGTTGTTCCTAAAGTCGACCCTTCCTTAACAATTACTGTTGAGGATATTGACTTTGGAAGTGATGCAATTGTTGTTATTAATACTAATGAAACTTTCTCAGGTACTGTTAAAGTTCAAGTTGTTGGTAACTACACTGTAGAAGTGATTAATGGAGAGGGTCAAGTCCTTGTTTCTGGTTTGGAAGCGGGAACTTACACTGTTAAGGTAATATTTGAAGCTACTGATGCATTTAATGAGGATGAAAAGAATGTTGATTTTATTGTAAATAAAGTGGATTCTACTGTAAGTTGTGGAGCTATTGCATTTGAGTATGGTAGTTCTGGTACTGTAACTGCTGTTGTTGAAGGTGCTACTGGCATTACTGCTTCTATTGCTGGTTTTGCTAATGCAGCTAAAGTTGACGGCAATAAGATTACTGTTTCAGGTCTTGATCCTGGCAATTACTCTTTAATTGTCACTACTGTTCCTGATGCTAATCATAATGCTAACACCATCACTGTTCCTGTAACTGTAAATGGAGTCAAGAAAAGAATAGCAACTAAAATCATTTATAGTGATATGAATACTGCTCCAGTAAACATTAATACTGATGGTAGAATTGGAAACTATTTTGTTGTGAAATTAGTGGATGCAAACGGTAAGATTTTACCTGGCCTTCCTATTAAAATAGGGTTCAATGGAAATATTTACGAAAGAAATATAACTTCCAATGGTGCTGCAAGCTTACAAATAAACCTTAAGAAAGAGGATGTATATACTTTTGCAATCTATTTCTCAGGTGATAAAGATTATTTAGGATCTTTTGCAGTTGCAAAAATTACAGTTAGCAAAAGTTATCCTAAACCAAATAAAGCAAATCAAAATGCTATTGGTAATCCTGTAAGTGTAAGTAAAACTAGTACAAAAATCAGTACTGTTATAAAATACAGTGACATGGTTACAACAACTGTGCATAATGTAGATGGAAGAATTGGTAAGTATTTCAATATTAAATTAGTTGATAAATCTGGTAAAGCGTTAGCAGGTAAGTCTATTAAAATAGGATTTAATGGAAATATTTATAGCAGGACTACAGATGCAAATGGTGCTGCTTCTTTGCAGATTAACCTCAAAAAAGCTACAGTTTACACTTTTGCGATATCTTTCTTAGAAGATGATAAGTACCAAGGTTCATTTGCTGTTGCAAAAATCACTGTAAATCCTCAAACTCCAAAATTAACTGCAAGTTCCAAAACTTTCAAAGCTAGCACTAAGACCAAAAAGATTAGTGCAACCTTTAAGACAGCTCATGGAAATCCAGTTAAAGGAATAAAAATAACCTTTACAGTTAAGGGTAAAACTTATAGCGCTACCACAAATGCAAAGGGTGTTGCCACAGTGAGCATAAGTTTAACTAAGAAAGGAACATATACCGCTGTTGCCAAATTTGCAGCAAATACTTGCTTTAAAGCAACCAGTAGAAAATTTACAGTTAAAATAACTTAAGTAGATGTTCATACATCTACTATTTTTTCTTTTTTTATGCTATTTTTTCATATATTATTTTCTTTTACTTATAAGTTTTTTAATCAATTTTTTCCTATTTTTCTTAATTAAAATCTAAAAATTTCACTTAAAAATTAATTTAATCATAATATTTAAAAATAATAAATTATAAATATAATATCAGTATTAATTTATTAGCGTAATCTATAAATCTTTTAGTATTTTTCTAGATAAATTAGATTATAAATAAACGTGAGTAGGGATAAGATGAAAGTGGTTGTATGTCAGAACTGTGGTGCAAAATATCAGCTTGATGATGGCGATGATATCAATGCATTCGAATGTTCTGTTTGTTCTGGAAATCTGGAGGAATTGACAAGCTTCTCAGCTAGTGAAGAACAAGTTTCCTCAGATTTTAATCCGCAGAATTATTCTGATTCTGTAATGGTCTATTGTGTTAATTGCGGATTAAAATATCAATTAAGTGAAAATGATGATATAAACGAATTTGAATGTGATAGTTGTGGTGGATCTTTGGATTATGTTTCCAATATGGGTTCTGCATCAACTGAAGACACTTCTACTGTTTTTATAGACAACCCACGCTCTGTAAACGAAATCGATGAGATTATTCCTATTCATGCCGAAGCAAATTATTCTGATTCTGATGTAGATGAGATTGTTCCTATTCATGCTGAGGCTAGTTTTTCTGGTTCTGATGTAGATGAGATTGTTCCTATTCATGCTGAGGCTAGTTTTTCTGGTTCTGATGTAGATGAGATTGTTCCTATTCATGCTGAGGCTAGTTTTTCTGGTTCTGATGTAGATGAGATTGTTCCTATTCATGCAGAACTTGATGCTGATGAAGAATATGTTGAAGAGGAGTATGTTCCTGAAGAGAGCTACGAAACTGATGATCAAGTGGTCTCATATGGTTCCATTTATGACTCTACACTCGGAGATCCTGATGAAATCATTCCTATTCATGCTGAACAAAGACATAGGGAAACTTCAAGAGACATTGCCACAGGGTTTGCTTATGCGCCTGAAGATGAATATGAGGAAGTTCCCGAAGAAAGGCTTGTTGAGGTTACAGATATCCCTGAAGATGAAATGCCAGAATCTCCAGTTTCATTAAACAGACAGGAGTTATCTGAAGAAGACCAAAAACTATTTGCAAGAGTTCAAAATGAAATGGTATTTGACAGTCCTGAAGAATATGAGGCATTCAAGCTTGCCCGCTATAAGTATTATGTGGCTTTAAGCGATTCCCTTAAGGATGATTACATCAAGTCAATGGATAAGGAATTCTATAAGGGAAGTTCCGTAAAACGTTTAATCAAAAGAGGAGAAGAAAGCGTTAAACGTGGAAACTTGACTGCAAGCGGTGAGGATGCGTTAGTCACTCAAGAAACTGTTGAATTGATGAAAGCTCAAAACAGGGCTTATGAACCTAAGAAAACCTATGCGGATGTTTATATATTGCTTGGTGCATTTGCTTTAGTTGTTTCTGCAGCGTACTACTTCTTTGTCAGCAAAATATGGTATGCATTGGTTGGCATAGCTCTGGGTGTTCTTATATTTAGTTTCGGTATCTACAAGAGATATGCTTTCAATAATTACATTGCTCGTGGAAGAATTATTCGTGAAAGATTGCTTGCTCTTCCTAATGATTTCTATGTATTCTATGCGGTTCAACCGCCACAATCCAAGGATATCATTAACCATGTAGTTGTCGGACCAACTGGTGTTTTCACTATTTTATCCAAAAGATATGATTCCAAGGATTACAAGAATAAGGTCAAATCAGAAAATGAAACTGATGCAATGGTAAGCGATTCCGCTTCAATCCAAAATTATATGGATAAGAAAAATACATTGGAACTTCAAGCTGGTCAAAAGGATGATCAAACAAGATTTGAGTTTGGAAATGAAGAGATTCATTTTGTTGACAATAGCCAAATCAAACGTAAAGCTTTGGAATTGAATGAAGACTTGGCTATTTTCCTTGACAGCAAAGGATTTAGTGGAATTTACATCGAACCTCTTATTGGTTTTGTAAATGATGATTTAGCTATTTTGAATGTAATCCTTACCAATGAAGACTTGTTCATTGATGAATTGTTCAATAAGATGATTCGTGGTCAAAAAAGAATTGATGAATTAACCGTTGCTAAAATAGCAAGATTATTATCTTATTATTCTGCAGATTGTTCTGTATTATAATAATTTAATTTTTACTTTTTTTATTTTCATTTTTTATAAATTCTTATTTGGATTTAGATCAATTTCATTTCATTTAATTTCATTTAATTTCATTTAATTTCATTTAGTGTGATAGTATGATTTCTAAAATTTTCAATGCAGTCAAGTCCATTAAAAGAAAGTATTATACTTTTAGGGTAAAGAGGGTCTGCAAATCATGTGAAAATGATTTAACTGTAAATAATTATTCATATGTCACCCCTAAAACAATCCTTGGAAACAATGTAAATTTCAATGGCATGAAAATTCAAGGAACAGCAGAGGTAGTCATTGGAGATAATTTCCACTCTGGAATTGAATGTATGATTATCACTGACAGCCATAATTATGAAGGGGAAGCTATTCCTTATGATGAAACCGTTATTTCCAAAGAGGTAATCATCGAAGACAATGTATGGTTGGGAAATCGTGTTATTGTTCTTCCAGGTGTTAGAATTGGTGAAGGTGCCATCATTCAGGCAGGCAGTGTTGTAGTGAAGGACATTCCTAAATGTGCAATTGCTGGCGGACACCCTGCAAATGTCTTTTCTTCAAGAGATAAGGGTCATTATGAAGAGTTAAAAAAAGAAGGAAAGTTTCATTAAATAAATTGACTATTTTTAATTTTCATTTTCAAGAATTTTTAGTTTTTATGCTTATAATTAGAAAAAGTTTTTCTAATGGCATATTTTTCACATTTACACAATAATGATTTTTCACAAAAAAATTTCATTTAATTTAATTAATTTGAGCTTCAATTTAATGAAGCAAATCCTTAAAGATTGCTATTTCTTTCATTGTTACTGCTTTTAAAATGAAGATGATTGCAAAGTATACAATTACTCCAACAATGATGGATATCAAGACATTAATAATTCCATTTGGATTCATTGTATGAACAATGATTCCCATAATAACTGAAGCCATAACTATTTTTAAAAGTTCTTTTGCATTAAATGGCAATCTCATGGTTTTCTTGCTTGCAATGGCTGTTACAGCAAATGCCAATATATAGCAAAGAAGTGTGGAGATTGCTGCTCCAAGAATGTTTAGGTAAGGAACGAGCAATATGTTTAAGGCTATGTTTGAAATAGCTACAATGATCCATAATTTGCCTAAGATTATAGTGTTCTTTTCTAAAATGAGTATATTGTTTGTGATTCCATACACTCCCATGAATATTGCTCCAAGGCAGACAAATGGAGTTACCATATAACCTCCTAGTGCAATCTCAGGGGTTGTTATTATGTATAGCAACGGTTTGGAAAGCACGCTCATTCCTACAGCTGCAGGTACAGTGAGGAGAAGATAATACTTCATGGAGTAGCTTAGGTATTTGTCCACTTCAGCTATGTTTCCCTTTTCATAATGTTCCGGCAGAACAGCGGGTAGGAGAACTGCAAATGGGGAAAGGAACATGAGCAATATGCTTCCTAATGCGTATCCTGGTGAATAGCATCCAACAGCTACAGAACCTATGAGGATTCCTATGACATATTTGTCACTTGAATCCACTACCCAACTTGAAACATTGCTTGGAATGGTAGGCAATGCAAAGGCTAACTGTTCCTTTAGATTGGACCATTTTCCAATTCCAATTCCAAGGTATCTTGCAATTAAAAATGCCATCATGATGAACACTGCCACATAACCTGTTAAAAGACCAAGTACAACTGTTTCAATGTTATAGCCTGCATAGGTAAGGTATATGCTTACGAATACGCCAATATAACTCTGCAATACAAGGAACAATGAGTATCTTTTCATTTGTTGGAATGTTCTGAAGTAGGATATCAGCATAAGGTTCATGCATGCAAAGAATGAAATTGCAGTTGTAATGTATAGGACTTGCATGCTTCCATTGAATAATGCATTTGCAATTGTATTTCCAAAGACCAGGAACAATGAACAAATGATCAATGTTGAGATGAAGGTTAAAGTGATCATTGGATAAAATGAGTCCTTTATCTTTTCCTTATCCTTTTCAGCAGAAAGGAATCTCACCATTGTGTATGGAAGGCCAAGATTTGCAATGTTTGGAACAAGTGCGATGGTCGTATTGACCTGTGCCCACATGCCATATTCTGCTGTGGTGAATGATTTTGTAATTATTGGGATAAAGATTAGGCTACTGAGAGAGATTAGGATGTTTGTCAATCCCACTAATCCTATCCTTTGTATAAATCGCACATATTCGCTCATCTAATCACATCAAATCTTTTTAAAAACAGTTTTGTCAAAGTTCTTAAAGAAGTAATCCTTATCATATTCCTTAAACAGTACTTCATTGGTTTCATCTTTGATAATATAATTTATTAGTTCTTCACTATCTTTAACTTTTTTTACAATATCCTTTTCAATCAAATCATCCAAATATTCCACTCCCGGAACATCAATGATGAATGTTTTGCAATTGAAGGCGAGACCTTCATAGATTGCTGTAGAGAATGCACCTACTTGGTAATGGCTTTTGGCAAACAATTCATATAAAGGAGGTTGGCTTTCATCGATTACTTGAAAGTTGTCAAATTCCTCTACTGCTTTATTTAGGTATTCGTAGTTTTCTCTCCAAGTTCCATATTCTCCAGGATGCAATTTATAGATAAATTTGTAATTATGATTTTCATTATTTTCATTATTCTTATTATTTTCATTATTCTTATTATTTTCATTGTGAATATTATGGGCTGTTTCATAAGCCAATCTAGATAGATATTTTCCAATTACTCCTTGTGAAATAAATAAGATTTGCTTATTGTCGGACTTTTGATTTAATTTATCTTCAGCTATTTTCATATATGTTCTTGAATTCTCTTCAAAGTATGGGAAACCCATTGAAATTATATTATCAGAGTCTATTGGATAGTGGCTGGCATTTTTCCAATAATCTCCAAAACTTAAAATTTTATCTGGGAAGTATTCGATTTTTTTAATCCTATTATTTGATTTCATTGTATTTTCTGGATATGAGTATCCTAAATGGTATGGGCTAATGGTTCCATGCTGCAATTCAATAATTTCAATATTCATTTTCTTGCAGGCTGCAACCAATGCCTTATTCTCATAAGCCACTACAAGAAATACAAGTTTCGGATTTCTCTTTTGAAGAAGTTCAATATACTTTTTATAATCGTATTGGAAATTAAGGATATGATCTTCAATTATTCCAAACAAATCTATTTCTATTTTGAAGATGGTTTCAAGCTCATTTTTCACTCTGCCGATCAATTCTCGTTCTTCTTCAGTAAATGGAACTTTTCCCCTATTCCTAGTTTTATGAACAAATGAACCTAAAAGGATTCTGTCATTGAATTTGACATTATTTTCCTTAATGTTCCTATTGCTTCTGAAATGATTATTTAGATATGGGGATTCAATCGTTTCAAAACTCTTTCCCATTTCATTAAGGACCTCCTTTAAAAAATAGCTATAGATGTCTTGATATTCATCTTGGAATATGACTTTTCTTGGGTGGTCAAATATCAATGCATAAACATTTTCCTTTCCATTTAAGGGATTTGACAATACACTGTTTTTAGCAAAAGGCATGAATGATCTTACCTTATCAAATAATGAAAGACTGGACTGTTGAGCAGATTCAAAAACATTTGTCTTTCTGGTTATTTCATAGTATATATACATTCTAATCAATTGCCAAGGGTAGCAATCTTGAATCATCTTATGATTCAATTCATATTTCTCTTCAAGATTCCAAATCTTTTGACAAATTTCCTTTACTGTAAAAGTCATAAAAATTCCTTTTTAGTTATTTATGAAAATAATGAATCTTTTAATATTATTCTAAATATTCATATTCGAGCAATTCATCTTCTGCAATGTCTATCTTTGCCTTTTTGCCGATTACATTATCCATTTCGCTTGGAGAAATGCCTGTTCCAGGTCTTTTGCATGTAAGCATATCTTCAGTGATTAGAGTTCCTTCCTTAATGCATACGTTTGCAACGATGGAACGTCTTGCCTGTTTTCTTGATTTCCCTTCACAAGGCAGCGGAACCTTATCGTATTGTCCATTGATTGTTTTTATAAGTTCTATGTTTTTAGAGAACTTTCTTACATCATCTGGGTCCATTCCATGATAATGGTCGTTTCCCTGCAATGTCTTGTCTAATGTATAATGCTTTTCAAGTATAGTTGCACCATAAAGATAGGCAGTTGTTAAAATAAGCATATTTTCATCAGGTTTGGTGTGATCTGAGTAACCTATTTCGTAATTAGGAAACAAATCCTTAAGGTTTTTAATCATAAGAAGATTAGCGTCACTGTTGTCTGTCGGATAGGAAAGAACACAGTGCATGATTCCAATTCCCGCTTCTCCATTTGCATATTTTTCATTTGTATTTTCTATTGTGTCAATAGCAAGTTTTATCTCATCAA
>JADLKP010000218.1 GCA_016838945.1 Methanobrevibacter sp. | reverse complement strand
ACTAAGGAGAATTAATATAATGGGAGAAACAATCGCGGTAATGAATCAAAAAGGCGGATGTGGAAAAACAACAACAGTAGTAAATTTAGCAACATCCCTTGCTGCTATGGGTAAGGCAGTGCTTGTAGTGGATATGGATCCGCAGGCAAATGCAACAACAAGCTTTGGAATCAACAAGACAGAAATAAAGAAAACTGTATACACCGCATTGGTAAATGAATGCAGTGTTCAAAAGGCAACAATTCCTACAAAAATCGAAAACCTTTTCATATTGCCAAGCAATATTGAATTAAGTGGAATCGAAGTGGAATTGAGCAAGGAAGAAAATTATCATATCGTGCTTAAAAACCTGCTTGAACCTATAAAAGGCATCTTTGATTATATCATAATTGACTTGCCTCCATCACTAGGGGTAATCACAATAAATTCATTGATTGCTGCAGACAGCGTATTGATACCTATTCAAGCTGAGTATTTCGCTCTTGAAGGATTGGCAGATTTGATGAACACGATCAAGCTTGTTGAAACCAGATTAAGAAGCCCAACTCCTATCAAAGGAATACTATTAACATTGTATGATGCAAGAACCAGATTAGGAAGGGAAGTGTATTCCGAATTGAAAAAATACTTCAAGGACTCAGAGCACATTTTCAAGACAGTGATTCCAAGAAATGTACGTTTGGCAGAGGCTCCAAGTTATGGAAAGCCATGTATAATATATGACCCTGAAAGTAAAGGGTCAATAGCTTACTTGAAATTGGCAAAGGAAATCCTGGAAATGGATGAAAAATAAAATAATTATTATAAGTGAATTTGATCACTTTATAAATATTAAAAAACAAGGTTTGGTATTATGGCTAAAAAAGAAAAAAGATCAGGTTTAGGAAAAGGATTGGATTCCTTAATCCCTAAAATCGAAGAGAAGGAAGTGGAAGAAGGCATCAGCTTAGAGGACATATTAAAAAATTCTGAAGAGAATTCTGAAGATAAGCCTGAAGATGATGCTGTAGAAGAGACAGTCGAAGAAACTGCTGATGATACAGCCGATGATACAACTGACGATGCTGACGAGGATATAATATTCGATGAAGAGCCGGATGAAGATGACAAGGAATTGATCTTCCCTGAAGATGAAGATGAATATGAAGATGAAATATTGGTTGAAGAATCAGATGTCGAAAAGTATGAAGGGGAAATTGGTGAAGAGGAAGTCAGTGAAGATGACTACCTTGAAGACACTTCCATATACACAACAGTATTCCATAATGATGATGAAAAAATTGCAGATGAAATGGATAAAGAAATAGCTATGGATTTAGGTGTAGAAAATATTGATTCTACAATTAATTTAAATGAAGATGATAAAGAAACTACTAAAATAATTGAAGATTCCATCAATATAAAAGAAGGAACTAGTTTCTTATCTGAAAAAGAAGAAAAACTGATAGATGAAGTAATCGAAACTGTAGAAAATAATCCAAGAATCACCTTATGGTCAGCAAGATCAGCTGCTGTTTTAAGATATTTGAGAAAAACCGAACCTGAATTCAGCATAAGCAGTGAAGCATCAAATCTCATTGATGCAGCAATAGCTGAAAAGTATCCGGAAATCTGGACATTGTTCAATCATTTATGATTATCCACTTAACATCAATAAATCAAAGGAATTGGTAGAATGAGAGTCTATTTTTAAATAGATTCTCATCTACCAATATCTAAAAGAAAAATAGCTTAGCCAAATACCAGATTATGATAATAATCTATTTTATGATAATAATTTATTTATGATAATAATCTATTTTATGATAGTAATTTATTTTATGATAATAATTTATTAATGATAATAATTTATTTTATGATAAATTTAAAAATTATAAAAATTATATTTCTAATAGAATAACACGAAATGAGGATAAATATGAAATTAGGATTTTCTTTACTTTCTCTTTTTATGAAAGATGTAGACGAAATGCTTTCAATAGCTGAAGACAATGGATTCGATAGTGTTGAGCTCTTGGCTGAAGGCCCATATAGGCCAGATGAAATGCTTGGCAACAAGGAAATCACCGAACCATTCCACTGTTATGACTTGGACATTTACATGCATGCAGTGAATGTTGATATAAATCTTGCAAGCCTCAATCCTGGAATCCGTAAGGAATCCGTAAAGCAGACAAAGGACTGTCTTGATCTTGCAGATGAGATAGGTGCAATAGGCATCACCGCACACCCTGGAAAAATAGGAAGACCTGAAAAGTACCTTAGGGACATGGCACTTGAATTCCTGACTGAATCCACACATGAGCTTGTTGCATATGCAGAGGATAAGGAAGCAAAGATTTCTATTGAAAACATGCCTGAACGCTTTTCATATCTTGGAAACCGTGCATATGAACTTGAAAAGCTCACCAACGAAACCGGTTGTTCAATTACAATAGATTTAGGCCATGTAAACACTTGTGAAGACCAGGAAAGTTTCTTTAAAATCCCTAACATTCTTTATAATCACATAAACGACAATGATGGGAAAAAGGACAAGCACCAAGCAATCGGTGACGGAACCCTTGACTTGAATCTCTTGAAACATGTCAAACATGGAATAATTGAATTGAATAATTTTGATAATGTTATGAAAAGTAAAAAGGTTATTGAAGATTTCTTATGGGAAAACAAATAATAATTTAACCACATTAAAGAATTTAAGAAAAAAAGAGTGCCATTTCAAGTGTAAATGTAGATGTAAAAATAAGAATAAAAATTAAAATAATTTCGAAGCCATCAAGACTTCTATTCTTTAAATTTTAAAAATCGATTTGAAGAACTTCAGAAATCTCTTCTATTACAAAATCGGCATATCCCTTTAACTTGTCTGGGAAATCCCCATCCTTCTGTTCTATAGTAAGGACAGCTCTATCAGCTTGCTCAAATGCAAGTATATCATTAGGCCCATCACCAACCATCATGACCTTATAGCCTTCATCCTGAAGATTTCCAACAATTTCCGCTTTTCTATGAGTGCTTGCAGTTGCAAATGCATGATCTTCAGGAACACCTGTTATGTTGGCAAGCCTTTTGATGGCTCCAGACCTGTCTCCAGATGCTATGAAAACATCTATCTCATTTTCCTGAAGCTTTGCTATTGTATCCTTAACGCCACTGAACAATTGGCCTGCAGATGTGATTGTATAGGATATTCTCTCTTCTGCAATGTCTATGATTACAGCTGAACCATTGCACAATTCCATATTAGGAACCCTTTCCTTCAATAATGGGAATGTATCTGTAATGTCTTTTATTGTTGCGGTATCCTTTTCTAAAATAGCTGTAATCTCCTCTTTGGAAACGTCTGTTGAATAATAGCTGATGTCAAAGTCAATGTTGTTTTCCAATACAAAATCGCTTATCAATGTATTTGGATCTATGTCCTTTAAGCGATTGGTGTTGAACTGAAGGACAACAAGAGCTGCATTCAAGCAGGTGTCTATCAAATCCAAGGAGTTTACATTGGTTATGAATTCACCTGTTTCCACATCCTTAATGACTCTAAACCTTTCAAGCAATGTTCCGGAATTGTCAAATACAATAGCTTTTTTAGTCATTTTTATCGCCCAAACTGAATTTGAATCATATCACAAAAATTTTAAGAAACTTTATTTATATGGTATAATCAAATAAACTTT
>JADLKP010000217.1 GCA_016838945.1 Methanobrevibacter sp. | reverse complement strand
TATTAATAATTATTGTCAAATTAATATTAAGATAGTAATAATTAATGGCTATGTTAATATATATTGTTTGTAGTTTTAGGTGATTAATATGATGAGGATAAGTATGTCTTTGCCAAAAAAGCTTTTGGCAGAATTTGATGAAGTTTTAAAAGACAGAGGTTACCAATCACGTTCAAAAGGTATTCGTGATGCTTTAAGTGACTATATTTTAAGATATCAATGGATGAATGAAATGGAAGGTCAAAGAGTGGGTGTCATCACCATTATCTATGATCATCATTTCACAGGCGTTATGGAAAGCCTTGCAAACATCCAGCATGACTTTAGAAATGAAATCAATGCAAGTATGCATATTCACATGACTCAAAAATACTGTATGGAAGTTATTGTTGTAAACGGTGATGTTACACAAATTAGGGACCTGACTGAAAGAATGATGAGACTTAAAGGTGTGGAACACGTAAAACTTACCTCTACAGCAAATGGTGAGTCATTAGACCATGACCATGACCACAATCATGACCATGATCACTATTAATTCATATTGATGAATTAATGAATTAATAAATTAACAAATTAATAAATTAACAAATTAATAAATTAATAAATTAATTTTTATTTATTATTAGCTAGGAGATTTCTTTATATTTTAATCATATAAATGTCTCTTCACTTTTTTTAATTTTTATTCTATTTTTTATCTAATTTTTTTAAATCATTAAAATCATTTTGAGTGATGTTATGAAATTTAAAGTAAATTCTTATCATTTTAAGCTTTTGAGAGATTATGAAAGGCTCTCTGCATTTAAGGAAGCTATTGATGATTATGCCAAATCACATGATGAGGAAAAAAGCCCTGATAGTCTAAAGGTGGCCTTTGATTTGGGATGTGGATCTGGTGTTTTAAGCTATTTTGCATGTCCGCATATGGATAAGATTATAGCAATTGAACTTAATAATTCAAGCTATCAATTAGCTAAAGAGAACCTTAAAGAATTTGATAAGATTCATGTATTTAATGATGATATATTGAGCTTTGATTTCAGTAAATTAAATGAAAAGGCAGACCTGATCATTTGTGAAATGTTGGACACTGCATTGATTGATGAAGAAGAGGTTCCTGTATTGGATCATGCCAAGAAATATTTGAAAGAGGGTGGGAAAATAATACCTGAAGGAATAATCAACTCAGCAGAAGCTGTTTTTATGAACAATCATTTCATTCAGTATGAAGATGATGAATACTCTCCAATTTATATTGCTCTGGGGGATTCAATGATCTATAGTGAATTCGATTTCTTGGATGATATCGATTGCAATTTCAGTGCAATGGTTGATTTGAATATTTATGATAAAAATGAACTGAATGAAATAGGCTTTGAAGATGAAATCTCAAAGGAAATCTTTGAAAAATTCAGATTCAAGGATAATTTTAATATTAAGGAAAATAAATTAAAGATTAACGGCATCAAACTTACAAGTTTTACCAAATTGGATGAAAAGATTATTTGTGGTCCTACACCTATGCTGAATCCTTCAATGCTCGTTCCAATTGAAGAGATTGAAGTAACTTGTGGAGATACAGTCAGGATCAAGTTGGAATATATTATGGGTGGCGGTGTGGAAACCATAAATGCTGATATTTTGGATATTATTCATAATTGAATGATATGGCATAAACATTGTTCAAATGATTGTCAAATACTCTGAATATATAAAGGTTTAGTTGTATTTCAAGTGTAAAATTTTATAGGATTTTCAGGAATTTTTAAAGTGATAAAATGTCAAATAATTTTGATGAAATAAGCAAGGAAATTGATTTATTTTTACAAAATTGTGATAGTCTTCTTATTTTAGGTATTGGAAATGACATAAGGGGGGATGATGGTTTAGGACCATATATTATTAATCAATTATCTATTTTAAAGGATTCTATTTTGAATAATTCAAATCAAGATGATTTAAATCAAAATATTAATCAAAACCAACTTATTATTCAAGATAATGCTTTTGAGTTTTTTGATAATGTATATGATATTAACACTGGAAATACACGTCTAGATGAAGGTATTGATTCGTATTTTAACGAATTAGATGTTGATGTAAATGAGTCATTGGTGGAAAGACTTAATAATACATTTTTGATCAATGGTGGTTCAGTCCCTGAAAATTTCACAGGATTGATAAAAAAATGCAATCCCTCCCACATCGTTCTTATTGATGCCAGTTTAATGAACCTGGAAGCGGGTGAAATAAATATTGTCAATAAGGACAATATTGTTGATGTCAGCATTTCAACCCACTCAATGTCATTATCCTATTTGATTAGATATTTGGAGTTGGAAAAGGATTATAATATTCTTTTTATTGGAATTGAACCTGAAATCATGGATTTGTCCTTTGAATTGTCTCCTAAAATCAAGGATTCTTCAGATATGCTCATTAGATTATTGTTTGATAAAATTGTGAGTATTTAATTTATATTTTAATTAATTGCTATTTTTAGCTTGTTTTAATGATTTTTTAAGTAAATTTTATTTAATAAGATTTTAAATATATTATTAGATTAAAGAATTCCAGTGTGATTTTATGAAAGTTTTGTTTATCGGATCAAGATTATATGATGATGTAGCGTATCATGTTGATAAATTGGGTATTGAAAGCATAATTACAGAATCAAATGAAGAAGCTCCTAATTTAGATTTGGCTACAAAATATTATATCGTTCCAAGAGGGATGGAAAAACCAATGGAAGTGGCTATTGACGAAAATGTAGATGCAATTGTTCCGCTTCTTGGTATTGATCCACCTTTGATGGCTGTAGCTCTAATGAAAGAGGAAATTGAGGAAAAGCATAATATTCCAGTTATCTCTTCAAATGTTAATGCAGTTGCAATAGCATCCGATAAGATAAAAACCAAAAAATTCTTTAAATCAATAGGTATTAATGTTCCGCCAGCAAATGTATTGAAGAAGGATGACTTTGAAACTGAGGAGGAATTTATTGAAAAATTAGGTTTCAGTTTCCCTATTGTTTTAAAACAAGGTGAAGGTCAAGGCGGTAAGGACATTTGCATTACCAAGGAATTCAGTGATGTCTTGGATTATTTTGAGAATTTTGATGAAGCCCTCATCGAAAAATTCATTGAAGGAAGCGAAGTTTCCATAGAAGTTATCGGATGGAATGGTGAATATTTGCCATTGGTTCCTGTTTATAAGGGAGAAACCAATTTGGAAGGAATTCATCCAATCAAACGTCTCAGATATGGTCCTTGTGATTTTAAAGATATTGGTAATGATGAGTTTAGGAAATTAGCTAAACACATTGCAACCAACCTTAAATCTGAAGGAACCATAGATATGGATTTAATCTATTCAAAAAAGGAAAATAAGGTTTATGCAATTGAAATAAACACTCGTCCAAGTGGAACCAGATACCTTTCATTTGCCTGCACTGACTTGAATCCATTAAATCTGCTTGTAGATATTGCAAGCGGGAATTTTAATGTAGAATCATTGGAAAAGGATATGAAAGATTATTATACTTTAGAGATACCTGTTGGTGATTATGAAGGTCCTGATCCTCAAGAACCTTTAAAAGAGTATCTTAACGGCAATTTCATAGTTCATGGTCCTAAAGGTTACCAAAGGATAACGATTAGGGGAAATACCCGTGAAGAAACTTTTGAAATAGCTAAAGAATTAACAGGCAATGATTATACTATTTAAGGGCTTTTATTCTTTTTTATTCTTTTTATTCATTTTTAATTCTATTTTTTTAAATTTATTATCATTTTTTTAAT
>JADLKP010000216.1 GCA_016838945.1 Methanobrevibacter sp. | reverse complement strand
AATATAAAGATAAGTTATTATCAAAATTATTAATTTAAACTTAATGAATTTTAAATAAATTTTTATCGGTGAGTAAAATGAGAATAGGAATTGCAGATACTACATTTGCTCGTTATGATATGGGTGCTGCAGCAATAGATGAATTAAAGAAAAACGCTTCAGATTTACAGATTATCCACGTAACTGTCCCTGGCGTTAAAGATCTTCCAGTTGCAAGTAAGAAACTTATTGAAGAGGAAGATTGTGAGATTGTTATGGCATTGGGAATGCCTGGACCGATGGAAAAGGATAAGATGTGTGCTCATGAAGCTTCAACAGGTTTAATTCGTGCACAATTAATGACTAACACTCATATTTTAGAGGTTTTTGTTCACGAAGATGAAGAGGAAGACCCTAAGGAGCTTAAAAAGTTGGCAGACAATAGGGCTCGTGAACATGCACAGAATCTCATAAAGATGATGTTCCATCCTAAACTTATGAGAAAAGAAGCAGGAAAAGGAATGAGAGAAGGTAAGGAAGACGCAGGTCCTTTATAACTAAATCATAATTATTTAAATATTGTAGATATTATGTCAGAACAAAATTCAGAAATCACTAAAGATGTTTATTTGGTTGTTCCAGCATTCAATGAGGAAAAGACCGTTTCCCAAATTATAGAGGGAATAGCTGAAAGGGGATATAAAGTTATTCTAGTCAATGACGGTTCTAATGATGACACTCTTAACTTGGCCATAGAGTCAAAAAAGAAATATCCTGATCATATTTTTGTTGTTTCTCATGTAATCAATAGGGGATTAGGTGCAGCATTGAAGACAGGAATGGTTGTTGCCCATAATAAGAATGCTAAATATATCGTAACTTTTGATGCAGACGGACAGCATGAAATTGATGATATTCCAAAGGTTTGCAAACCTCTTCAGGATGGAGAAGCGGATGTTGTCATTGGAGCAAGACCTTTTGAGGATATGCCTATCAGCAAAAGCTTTGCAAACTTGATTATGAATGCATTAACCTTCATTTTCTATGGAAGAAACGTTAAGGATTCACAATCTGGTCTAAGGGCTTTCACTGCAGAAGCTGCAGATAAAATAAACATCGTTTCAAGAGGTTATGGTGTATCATCTGAATTCATTAAAGAGATAAGCGATAAGGAATTAAGATTATCTGAAGTTACAATCACTACAATCTATACTCCTGAAACTCAAAATAAAGGTACCGATGCTATAGTCGGTTTAAGAATTTTAACAAAGATGGTACTCGATTTATTCAGAATATAATTAAAGGGGAAGTGTTATTATTATAGGTCCATTTCGTACATATCAAGTTTTATTAATTATAGCAACCATAATGGTCATAATATTCTTCTATAGGAGATTAAGAGTTAAAAAGATCACTCCAGCCACATTTGCATTGTGGATTTTAGTCTGTTTAGTTGTAAATTTCTTTGCTTTTGCGCCTAGATTCAGTGATCCTCTTGCAGGATTCTTTGGTTTTGGTAGAGGTTTGGATTTGCTCCTTGTTTTAGGATATGCTCTTCTCGTTTATGCAGTCTATAGATTATATGTAAAAATAGATGAAATGAATAGGAATACGACTGAATTAGTCAGAGCTCTAGCTATTAAAGATGAAATTGAATTTAAAGATATTGAAAAAGAGGAATAATTCCTCAATTATTATTTTTTTTTAAATTAAAATTATTTAAGAATTTTTTATTATAAGGTTAAACTATGTTATTGTATTTTAGAGGATGCACAGCACGTGAAAAATTGGATTCAATCAGTAAATCTACTGAAAGGATTTTAAAAATAGCAAAAATCGATTATGAAACATTAGATGATGAACAATGCTGTGGATCTGTACTTATTAGAACTGGTTTTTTAGATGATGCAATAGAGCATATGAATGGTAATTTAAAAGATTTGGAAAGTAAAACCATTCTCACGTCCTGTGCAGGGTGTTATAAGACATTAAAGGAAGATTATAAGAAATATCTTGGTGTTGACTTAAAAGTCATTCATATTTCCCAGCTATTGGAGAAATTGATTAAGGAAAATAAGATTCCTCTTAAACATAAGGATAATTTAAAAGTAACATACCATGATCCATGTCATTTGGGAAGACATGCAGGAGAATATGATGCTCCTCGAAATGTATTAAATTCTATTTCCAATTTGGTTGAAATGGAAAACAATATGGAAAAGGCAAGATGCTGTGGCTCTGGAGGTGGAGTGAAATCAGCTTATGGTGGCTTATCAAATTCTATTGCTGAATTAAGGATTAATGAAGCTAAAGAAACTGATGCAGACTTATTGGTGACTGCATGTCCATTCTGCAAATTAAACTTAAGTCAAAATTCAGAGAATTTTGATGTTTTGGACTTGTCTGAATTTGTTTTAGGTTATCTTGACTCAGAAGAGGAGGAGCTTAAATGAAGGAAGAGGAAAAGGAAACAATGAGAAATATCTTCAAAGGATTGAAGGAAAGAATCGAACCCCTTACCAAATCTCCTAAAATTCAGGCTCTTCAAAAAAGGGTTATTGATATTAGAAAGGATGCAATAGACAACAATGAGGAATTGATAGCCATTTCTCAAGAAAGCTTTAAGGAAAATGATATTGATTGCTTTATAGCACATGATGATGAGGAAGCAAGAGGAATCCTATTGGACCTTATTAATGAGGAAATAATTGCAAGCAATCTCAATGAGGACGAAATTTACATTGCCAAATCCAAATCCAATACATTGCGTGAGATTGATGCAAGTCAATTTTTAGAGAAAAATGGCATGAAAATCATTGAAACAGATTTGGGGGACCGTATTTTGCAATTGAAAAAAGTGGATAATGCTCCTGTTCATCCTACCGGCCCTGCATCTCATTTGAATGTTCATGATATAACAAAAATCGTTAATGAATCAATGAATCTGGATTTGCCTGAAGTTCCAAGGGAAATCATGGAAGCTGTAAGGGCGAATGTCTTAAGTCTTTTAGATAAATCTGTTATTGGCATCAGCGGTTCCAATTCCATTGCTGCTGAAGATGGTGCATTTTTAACAGTGCATAATGAAGGTAACATAAGTCTTGTCCAAAACAAGAAACTTCATATAGTTGTTGCTGGAATCGATAAATTGGTCCCTTCTTTGGAGGATTCAGTTTCTATTGCTAAATTGGAAACAGCATTTGCCATTGGAAAGCCATTGCCTTCCTATATCAATATTGTAGCAGGTCCATCCAAAACTGCAGACATTGAGAAAAAGCTTCTGAAGAATATGTATGGGGCTGAAAAAGTGGCAGTCATCCTGCTTGATAACGGCAGAAGTGAAGCTATTAAAGAGTGTTTGTGGTGTATTGGCTGTGGAAATTGTGTTGTTAACTGTCCAGTTTACAATGTAATGGGCAATGAATTTGGTTATCACAGTTATTTAGGTGGCAGAGGAGTTGCTATGAGCAAATATCTTAAGGATAATGAAACCAGTGTTGATTCCGGTTTATATATGTGTACATTATGTGGAATGTGCACTGAGAATTGTCCAGTACTCACTCCAACATATGAGATAATTGAAGACCTTAGGAATTCAACTCAAAAAGATGGGCTTTCAAAGAATCAGCATAAAAAAATAAGGGATAACATTAAGGATAAGGGATCTCCATACTAAGATCTTTTTTTTTTAATTTTATTCTTTTGTTATCTTATTCTTTTATTATGTTACTATTTTTTTATTCTTTTTTTAGTTTTTTTGAGGCTGTAAAATTTTATCGGCTTATTTTATTTTTTAGATGATTTTTTGTCCAATTTTGCATTTGGTAGTCTAAA
>JADLKP010000215.1 GCA_016838945.1 Methanobrevibacter sp. | reverse complement strand
TTTAGACTACCAAATGCAAAATTGGACAAAAAATCATCTAAAAAATAAAATAAGCCGATAAAATTTTACAGCCTCAAAAATTTCAAGTTATTTTGACAAAATTAAAAAATAATTTAGAAAAAATGAGACAGTTAAATAAAAAAGTTAAAAAAAGAATTTTTGATTATTCTAAATAGAGATAAGACGAATGTAATATATTTTATGAGATGAATTTAGAATAATCAAAGAATTCAATCAAAGGAACTATTAATCCAAACCAATTGAGTATTCCCATTGGAAAATTTCAATCAATCCAAACAATAGGTCTTTGATCTTATTCGAAGTTTTAAGTATTTTTCTGATAAAGAAACAGCCATTTCCAATGAAGTAGGGATAAGTATTAATTTATTTCCACCAGAAATTACATGTTCCTTGTATAGTATATTATTTAAATAAGTATAAACCAATATTCCAAGAGCATTTGAAAAGAAATAAAAGATTATTTGTAGAAAATATCTTTGATATTCAACTCTCTAGAAACCATTTCAATCTCTTTATTTAGAACATCTATCTCTTCAAGAAGCTTATCATGTTCATATGATAATTCCTTAGGATCTATCTTCTCTTCATCATCTTCAAAAGCATCAACATAACGAGGAATGTTTAGATTGAAATCATTTCTTTCTATATCATCTAAACTTGCCCTATGGGAATACTTATCTATTTCTTTTCTATTATGATAGGTCTTTACAATATTTTCAATGTCCTCATGTGTTAGCCTATTAATTAGTTTTGATTTCTTGAAGTCACGGGAAGCATCAATGAATAGAACATCTTCACCAGGATACCTATCTTTCCTAAATACCAGCAGACAAGCTGGATTATTGGTGCTGTAAAACATATTTGCAGGCAAACCAATTACTGCATCAAGATAATTCATATCCTCAACAATTTTTCTCCTGATTCTTCCTTCAGCTGATCCTCTGAACAAAACTCCTAGAGGTGCAACGACAATCATCATACCATCATTTCTCAAATGATAAATCATATGTTGGATGAATGCATAATCCGCCTTTGTACGTGGAGCGAGAATATTGTAGTCATTAAATCTAATATCCTTGCGGAAAGACTTGTCTGCACTCCATTTGGAATTGAAGGGGATTTGGGAAACTACTGCCTCAAATGATTCTCCTAAATGTTGAGGCTGCTCTAAAGTATCTCCTTGCTTGATATCAAAATCCTCATAATGAATATTATGCAAAATCATGTTTTCCCTTGCAATATTATAAAAGGAAGCATTGATTTCCTGACCATAAATGGCATCACATGGAATTGTCTTATGAATTTCCAAAAGCAAAGATGCAGAACCGCAACATGGGTCATAAACAGAATCAAGATGCCTTTTCTTGGAAGCTATCAAAGAAGCAATCAAGGTAGAAACCTCATTTGGAGTGTAGAAATCTGCAGAATTAGATGAATTCAGTGAGAACTTACTTAACAAATATTCAAATCCACTGCCAATTAAGTTATCAATTTCCTTTTCATCATTTTCTTTTTTGTAACTTAAGTTTTCTTCCCTATAATCATATGCATTATCTGCTTCAATCATCACTTCATTTTTCAAATTATGTTCGATCTTTGCATCAACTAAACTATCCAAATCAGCGAAATCCTTTTGAATGCTATTTTGTTTAGCATTTAGTCTATAATATTCATTCTGCCTTTCTCTGGACCAACGACCCACCTTATTATCCAATAAAGATAATTCATTATCCATTTTATCAAATTTACTATTCTCCAAAATGGTTTTCCTAAAAATACGGTTGTCCATTCCTTCCTTATCTAAATCAAAGTGGACTAAACTTAAAGCCTCTAAAATATTAAATATGACCTTATTCTTATCCTTTTTTCCTTTTCCTAATTGAGATGCATTCAAGTCTACACCTTCAAAGAGATTTTGGAAATCCTCTTCACTTTTTGTTCCAATTGAAGAATCGCTGATTTCATTGAATGCCTTCTCCAATTCTTCATTAAGATTTCCAATATTATTTAAATAGAGAATATTCTTAAATAAAAGATTCGGCCTTACAAAGTACCCTATTTCCTTTATTGACTCTTCTCTTAAGGATTTCTTATAATCATCATGCTTATATGCTTCCTCAAAATCAAGATTTTCATATTTTAGCTTATTGTTTACAAAAGCTTCCAGTTTTTCAGACAGATACTTATAAGAGATAAAGCCTAAGAAATATTTCTGAAACTCATCATCAGTTAAAAAGCCTATCTTATTATCTTCCTTTAAATCTTCATAAATATCCCATAAATCCTGTCCTAAAGAATTTGTCATATCATAACCCCATTGAATAATATAATAACGTAATAAATATTTATAAACAATTAGCTTTCACTAAGCTCATCCAACAAATTTTTCATGATCAGTTTCTCTTTTTTCCTTTCAAGCTCTATTAATTCTAAGTTTTTGTTGATTCTATCATCCATTAATCTGAAAAGATTTCCATATTTCCTTTGAGTTTCATAATCAGGCAAAGGCAAGGAAATTTGTTTTAGGTGAGTGGTTTTAATTACTTTTAGAGTGGTGCCTTCCTGAAGCTTATGCAATTCCTTAGGGAAAATATCACTTTTAAGAAGCTGATAAATGAAATCAGCATCAAATCCTTCTCTAACTCTTACAACAGCATAATACATAGGGATGATTATTCCTTCCACATCAAGCTTGGTAACTATAGATCCAGCAAGCAAAACAACTATATCATTTTTCTGTGAGTAAAACTTAGGGTTGAAATCCTTTGAAACTTTTTCTGATTTCGTATCAATATTTGGACTATCTTCATATGTTTTCTTAAGTACTTCTTGATCCGCTGTATCCCCATTTTGGTAACGTGTGATTCTGATTCCAGTAAAAACGTCGGCAACTTCTTCAAGCCTATATCTTTTAATCATATGCTCACCTAATAATAAAAAATAAAAATGAAATAAATTATTGAAAAATCATGAAATATATTTTTAATTATATTATGTTATTACTTGTTCTTAAACTTAAGGGCAAAATTATAAAAAATTGCATAAAAAAATATCAAATCAATGCAAAAAAAATAGTTTCTAAAAAAGGTTTAGGAAAAAAGATAATCACCCCCAATATCTTTTTTCCTCTGAATAAGAATCACCCCCAATTCCTATTCAAAACATAGAAGTGATCAAATGTTTATCGTAAGATAATTGAATAAGAATCACCCCCAATTCTTATCCAATACATATGGAATATGATTCACCCCCAAACCATATTCCCCGAACAATCAAATATAGGAGAAAGATGATTGAATAAGAATCACCCCCAATTCTTATTCAAATCTTAAGGAATATGATTCACCCCCATCTTATATCCCTTAACTTATGAATACATAAGATTGATCTTTTAACATTTTTAGTATTTAGTTAACTTGAATCTTTTTTTAAATTTCAGTTTTTCATTTCATTTTACAATTTAATTTCCCTCATCTTTTTAGCTGTTCATTTAAGAACATGGATTTCAACTGCAAATTTGATTAGATCTTATTTTAATCAACCATTAAGATTTAGTGTATTAAAGGAGATGTGAAACATATGAATCAAAGGTGTTAAAGTCAAACAAACGAAGAGGTCGAACTTACACTAATTCATTAAAGTTCTAAAATTTAATGACATCTCTTAATGATTGAAAAAAATAAGCAATACTTAATTTTACTCAAGTTTTTTTCTAATCACAATCATTATTATGAACAAACTAGTATATAAATGTTTCGTTCTTAAAGTTAATGACACTACTCTAAAAATATATGACATTAATATTTTTATCATATTTTCACTTATTTTTCATACATTTTTGCTATATTCTACAAAAAATCAAAGAAAAAACA
>JADLKP010000214.1 GCA_016838945.1 Methanobrevibacter sp. | reverse complement strand
TTGAATAAAATAAAATAAAAAATTAAAAAAGAAAAATAAAAGAGATTAACTGTAATCAGCTAATCTTTTAATTCTTTTAAGCATATCTGGGTGTGTAGATAATAATTCCATCATCTTATTGGAAGTACTTACATTTACTTTAGAATCTTTTAAGACATTTAACTCATCAGCACTGATTGTACCATCATGATCAAGGTCCAATTGAGCCAAATTGTTGAATTCGTTTCTTGCATTGGAAATATCAGTTAAGAAAAATGCTTTTGTACCTTCAATGTCTTTTATTTCAGAATTTGGAACTCTTGCTGCACCATAAACCAATTTATATAATGCAGAAGCCAATTTTTCAGGTTTGCAGCCTAATTCCACACTTCCTGCATCAGCATAGTATTCTCTTATTCTGGATATGAACAATACAATCAATTGACCTAAGAAATAAGCTATCAAAGCTAGAATTCCCAATAATGCTCCGCCATTATCGTTATCTCCTCCTCCTGAAAACATAAGGGAGAATGACAGATAGTAACAGATCAATGGAATGGCACTGACTATTGTTGTAATAGCCATATCATTATGTTTGATATGAGACATTTCATGACCTAAAACAGCTCTAAGCTCCTCTTCATCCAATAATCCTAAAATGCCTTTGGTAACACATACATGTCCGCTACGTTTGGATCTTCCATAAGCGAATGCATTTGGAACCATAGTATTGGATATTCCAACCTTAGGTTTAGGAATATTTGCAGCAGCAGCTAATTCTGCCACCATTTGGTGAAGTTGAGGCGCTTCAGCTTCTGATAATTGATGTACGCCCATGGAGCTTTCCACTATCTTTGGACCGAATAAGTATTGCAGGAATATGACACCAATACCTGCTATTGCATAGAATCCATAAAAGCCCCCATAACCTAAGCAATTACCTGCCAACATGATTAAAACATACACTAAACCAAACATGACAGCCATTGAAAGCCATAATCTTAATTTGAGTTTCCAAGTTCCTTTCATATTAAAACCCCTTTAAATTATTGAATAATCATATTCTTTTATTAATATTAATTTTTTATTATTTAAATATATAATATACTCATCTAAAGCCATATAAATATTTGAATATATAATCATCTAAAAGCTAAAAAGTATTTAAATATGTAATATACTCATCTAAAAGCTAAATAAGGTTGTTTGTCCTTTATCCAATTCTTCTTTTTTCTCTTTTTTAGGTTTAGATTCATCATCAGATGATTTCTTATTTCTTAATTTTGATTTAGGACTATTGCTTAATGAATATTCATTAGCAATATCATCCAACTCCTCATCATCAAAATCATCAAAGATATCCACAACAGTAGAATTCTTATGTGAATCCATATCATCGATTTCTTCTTCAATAATATCTGGTTCTTCAATATCTTTCAACTCTTGATGTGGAATCTCTCTAAAGATACCTTCTTTAATGGAATTTCTCCATTCTTCTTTCTCTTCTTCCCTCATTTCTGCCTTGATCTTTTCCATCTTATTGATAACAGATTTAGGAATCTTTTTCTTTCTGAAGAATTTTATCTCATCATCTTCAAGCTCTAAAAAGTCTGAAATCTCCCAAGCAGCCTCATCATTTTCAAACATTATTTCAAAGTATGGGAAAATCGTATATGCCACTTGAAGTGAAACATGCATCTTTTCTTCCATTTTAGAAGCTATTTCATCCCTTAAAGCCCTTTTTCCACGGGTTCTTCCCATCAAGCTGAATGCCATAGGGCTCATGACCTTACTGTATTTTCTATAGGTGTCCCTTTTAGCAGTGGAAACTCCTACACCCATAAAGTCAGATGCATATTTCCAATAACCATAATATTGACTTGAACGGGTTCTTCCGAAGTATAAATCAGCTTGTGAAATCATCTCATAAGCCTTTTTGACTTCATTATTGCTTTCATATTCCCTTGGAATATTTTCAGCGATATATTCCATTACAAGTGTTGGATCTTCTGTATTCTCAAACATTGAACGTTTCACATGCTCAGGATTCTTGCTTTTCAAGACCCTTGTTACAGTATCAAATATTGTGCTTGTATTGTCCTTTTGGCTTGTGGAATCCAAAGCTTCCTCTGTCAATTCTCCACCATTTTCAACAAGAGCCTGCAAAGTATTTATAGCTGAACGTAAATCTCCACTTGACCTTTTGGACAATTTCATCAAGACTTCCTTATCCACTTCAATTTCTTCACTCTTAAGAACTACATCACGTAAGTACTTATTGATTGAAGGAGATTTGATCTTATCCATCTTAATGACTTGAACATTCTTCTTTATAGTGGTTAACTTATTGCTGTACAAATCATTAGCCATCATGATGATTGGCTGTTTGCTTTCCTTAATGATTTTATTTAAAGCTCTGGTTCCTCCCCTATCATTGGTTCCATGAATTCCATCTACTTCGTCCATTATTATTAATTTACGGTTATTTCCAAATAATGAGTATGTGTTTGCTGATTCGCCAATAGTGTTCATAAGCAAATCATATGAACGCTTGTCACTTGCATTCAATTCAATATATTCGGAGAATTCATTTGCAATGATATGAGCTATTGTAGTTTTTCCTGTTCCAGCAGGTCCTACAAGCAATAAAGGTGGTTGAGGGTCATTGTTGTTCCATTTTTCAACCCATGATTGAATGATCTGCTTCTGTTTTACATTACCGGCCACATCATCAAAGCTTTTCGGCCGATATTTATCAGTCCATAACATAATATTTACCTATGTCAATAATAAGCTCATAAAAATTTAGCAAGCAATGCTTCCAATTGGATTCTTGGATTAGCCCCTTCTCTGATTCTGAAATCGGTTTCAGCGATTGCACCGATTAAGTTCATGTAGATATCTCCATCCAGCTGTCCAGCCATCACTCTTCCGGAAACATCCTGATAAATCTGATTGACCATATCTTCCCCGCTTGTACCTTGTAAGATCATTACTTCCCTTAGGATATCCCGGGATTTCATAAAGTCTCCTACTAATGCAGCATTGACCATTTTCTTAATTTCCTGTGGTTTTGCTTTGGATACGACTTCAAATACATGGTCTTCGGTAATTGAACCTGTAGATGCAGCAGATTGCAACATATTTACTGATTTACGCATATCACCTTCAGCAAAGTTTACAATGGTGTTGATTGCCTCATCTTCATATTGGCAACCTTCAGCATCTGCAATATATTTTAACCTATCAGCTATCTCTTCCCCTTTGATTGGAGTGAATCTGAATATAGCGCATCTGGATTGGATAGGATCTATGATTTTAGATGAATAGTTACAGGAAAGTATGAATGAAGCGGTTTTGGTATACATCTCCATTTCACGTCTTAAAGCATGTTGAGCATCTTTGGTCATATTATCAACTTCGTCAAGGAAGATGATTCTGAATGGAGCTCCAACAGGTTTTAGACGACAGAAATTCTTGATGTTTGTCCTTACTGTTTCAATTCCCCTTGCATCAGAAGCGTTCAATTCCAAGAAGTTTTGTCTCCAATATTCACCAAGGATGGCCTTTACCAAAGCAAGAGCAGATGTTGTTTTTCCAACCCCTGCAGGACCAGTAAACATTAAATTAGGCATGCTTCCTTCTTCTACATATTGTTTTAATCTGCTTACAATATGCTTTTGTCCAACAACATCATCTAAAGTTTGCGGTCTATATTTTTCTACCCAAGGTCCTAACATATTATCACTTTGTTAATCATTAATTTCAAATTTTATTTTTAGTTAATACTTAATCTAAAGGTAAAAATTCACCAATATATTTAATTTAATCTAAAGGTATAAATTCACCAATATATTTAATTTAATCTAAAGGTATAAATTCACTAATATATTTAATTTATCCCAAATCTCTTTAAATACCTTTAAATTGAATTTAAACCTATTTTGATTAAATTTTTAATATTTTGAAAAATACTTAAA
>JADLKP010000213.1 GCA_016838945.1 Methanobrevibacter sp. | reverse complement strand
GCTGATATTCTGCGTCGCCATGCTGTTTATGCTTTACGCCGCTTTTTTGGGAACGCTCCTGTTGTTTGGCGAAGACAGAGAGGCAATCCTTACCAGCTACCGCCAGGAATATGGCGAAAGAAATGAGGTGATTCCCAATCGGTACACCTATCTTTTTGGCTACAAGTTCACGGTGGAGGGGAAAACGTATCACGGCACGGGGCAACGGGTTGCTTCACCGGTATTTCTGAAGCCCACAGCGGAATCCACCATCTCCATCCGCTACCTCGCCTGCTGCCCCTATCTCAACTCGCATGTGGAAGGCAATGGCACCTGGAAAAGCAGCCTGATCTTCTTAGGGATAGGGGTGGTGTTGTTGCTCTTTTTCAGGAAGATGTGAAGATTTAACGTTATTTATTTCAACAAGAAAAAATGACTATCGGTTATACGCTTGTTTGAATTTATGCATCACATACGAGGGGTGACATTTTCCCTAAAGTGGAGAAATTCGACCACTTTAGTTTCGATCCACACACCTCATACGAGGTGTGATTTCAATTAGGCGACGATGTGAACTGATTTGAGTTTACTCAATCCACACACCATTTGCGAGATGCGACAGTGATGAGATAGTTCAATTAGAAGGCAATTTGAACCTTTCAATCCAGACACCTTAGACGGTGTGACTTTGGAATTCAAGATATTCTCTTCCATGTCGGAATATGCCGAAATATTTTTGTTCACTCACTAGTAAATCAATTATTAGAACGGAGAATTTTAAGAAGAATGAAAGTATATCCCTCTGAATCAAATGTGTTGAGAAGATGTAAAGCTGATTACGAGTGAAGCTGCCAACACAGATATTATTTCCGTCTTGCTTCTGAATCCTAATGTGCTGGGTGTCGGTATGGCGGGAGGTACATATACCGGCAATCAGAGAGGGAGCATTATCCGAGAGGCATTCTTTGTAAACATTGCCAATGCTTGGACCGACTGACAGAACCTAATGGATCCGATAAAGCTGAAGTTTCATATCAGCGAATATACTAATGTTGAATTGCATTTTCAGAATAAAGTACTTACAACTTTAGATACAGAAGCCAAGACTAAATAAACACTTTCATAATATACTATCTGAAAAATTGTAGTGCACATTATGTGTGCCGTTTTTTGTATAATTAATTGAAATAATTTTCTCTTTTAGCAAAAAACATATATGTTTGCATAAGCAAATAAAATTCTATACGATGAGATCTGACAGACAAGATTTATATCATCAGTTGGAAGAAAACAGAAATTCCAAGCTGCTGGTTTATGTAACCAGTACCAGACAAGGCTTAGAAACACAGATTGCAAAAGATATTCTTCCAAAATTCACCGAGCATCTGGATAATATTGGCGACAAAGAAAAAATTACTTTGTATCTGTACACCAATGGAGGTGATACATTAGCTGCTTGGAGTCTGGTAAATCTCATCAGAAGTTTTTGCAAAGATTTTGAGGTTATTATTCCTGCTAACTGTTTTAGCTCTGGCACATTAATATCCTTGGGAGCAAACAGGATTGTGATGACTAAACAGGCTTCATTGGGACCTATTGATCCGAGTATCAATGGACCACTCAATCCATCTTTTCCAGGAGTCACAGATCCAAATGCTAAAGTACCAGTTAGTACTGAGGATGTGAATGCATATATTGAAATGGCAAAAAATGATTTTGGCATCTCTAATCAGGAACAAATGACAAGTATTTTGCTTAACCTGTCAGAAAAAATTCATCCTTTAACCCTTGGACAGGTTTATAAGTCAAAAAGTCAAATCCAAATGTTGGCAAAGAAGTTACTTAAATGGCAAAATCTAGGAGCTGAGAAAGAAGATGCTATTATTAAATTTCTATGTAGTGAATCAGGGAGTCATGATTATTCAATTCGCAGAAAAGAAGCAAAAGAGAGTTTAGGTTTGCCTATAGAGAAACCGGATGATAATCTTTACTCAATCATCAAAAACATATATGATGATATTAGTAACGAGATGGAGCTGGAGAATCCTTATAATCCGGCAATAATGCTGAATAATAGTGATAGAGTTCCATATTCTTTCAGAAGATGTTTAATCGAATCATTGTCTAATGGGACTGATGTATTTTTAAGTGAGGGTATTCTGAGCAAACAAATTATAAGTGCTCCAGGCATACCACCACAAATAAATTTAAGTGATAGCAGAACAAACGAGGGCTGGAAACATGAAAATTAAAATGGGAACAAAAAACTTAAAGTCACAAGAATCCGGGTATAATCCAAAAATTCAAATAACTACGAGTTCATTTAGTGCGAAGTTATTTCACGATAACTCTATTGTGAAAAATACAACTGCTGAACTTATGAAAAACAGGTCAATTATCATAAATAACGATATTGTATCCCGGTAAATTGAAGCAGTTAATTATCATTTAAATAGAGGCTGTTTCAAAATTGAGACAGTCTCTATTTTTTACACTTTGTTAAAAGGTAAAAGATAAGTTCTCATTTCTACCAACGAAAAATCACCTAATTGATTAAATATTAATACCTTTAAGTACCTTTTATTATTACGGCATAAAGATTATGTTTAAATCTTATTCTGCCAGATAGTGATTTAGATGATCTGAATGATTCGCTTTGTAAGATCTTCTAGAAGATCGAACTTAAGTAGAAAGTGGAAGCTCCTCAGTAAATTGTGGAGGTATACTGGTATTGGACGTTTCGTCACTTTACGACGAAAGCCCTGGAAATGTATATTCTACCTACATTAATCAATACAGAAAAATGAAAAAAAGTATTCTATTTGTTAACTTAACCCTTATTCTGGTTTCCTGTGGAACGATAAAAACAAATGTATCAGACACGTATATTAGAGAGGTAACATCCTATTACCAATTCGAATTACCCCCATTTTCAGAAGATTATTCTGTTTTTTGGGATTACATTGTTGAAAACAACAAGGCATTCAAATCCTATAACAATATAAACTCCAATTTTAAGAATAAAACAATAAAGCAGTTCAATAAAGATCTTAACTCAATTAGTAGTTATCTATCTGGTTATGACGTAGAGGATAATCGAGATAATTATATTGTTGGAAGTAAATATAAAGAAAAAATAAAAAAAATATCATTTCTCCCGAGTTCTGATATTGATGCATTTTGTTATCCAAATGGATACATATTCATTACAAATGGAATGATTAAATTGTTTGGTTTAGGTATGGATGAGTATTTTGGTGTAGTTGCTCATGAAATTGCTCATATTATGTTTAAACATGCGGAACGTGAATTTTTCACAACAAAGAAAAAAGAGAGGAGAAACTCTATAATATCAGGTATATCCGCAGTTTCGTTAGCTGCAGGAGCAAGTATTGCTACAATAAATTCTGCTCAATATATGCAAAATAATGAAGATATCGAAAAATTAACAAGAAACTATGTTGAATCTGCTCTAATCACATCTCAAGTTATAGACCACCTGTTAGTTGAAAATTCATATTACAAAAAATTCGAGTATAGCAGAGAAATGGAGATCGAGGCTGATATCGTTGCTATATTGTTTTTAAATTGGTTAGGAAAATCTCCCGAATCATACATCCGGCTCTTATCTAAATTACCAAATCATACTCCAACACTCAGTGACTCTCATCCAGACATTAGGTACAGAGTAAAATTTTTGAGTGACTATATTGGTAAACCCAACAAGACATTTAAAGTAGATGGGAGAATATATCATATAGACGGATTAGATGTGGAAAAATTTATTTTAAAAAACCCAACTGCTGTAGAACGCTTTACAGGTGATTAATAATTCCCTGTAGACTTAAAAAAGTTTATGTTTGCTTGTTGCTACGGGCAGGCAACTCTGCACCATGTATACTCGTTCAAATATGTCCTTAACATAAACCCGAATTCACCGACGTCTTATTGTTTATTTTGCCTAAATTTGTGACAAAGAAGAATTACATCAATCCATGAGCAAAG
>JADLKP010000212.1 GCA_016838945.1 Methanobrevibacter sp. | reverse complement strand
TAAATTTTATTTATTATACAAAAATTAGATAAGTTTATATATTTTCTAATCATATTTTTAAATGAAAGAAATTATGTCTCAAATATTTTTTAGCTAAAAAAATTCTTTATCATATGGGTGCTATGATTTTGGTTGAATGAACATAATTTCATAAAAATAATAATTGAGGTAATAGAATGAAAATCAAACAATTATTAGGTATGATGGCTTTAGATGCAAATGCAAATGAAGTTGGTAAAATCGATGATGTTGAATTTGATCCAGTAGAAGGAAAAATTAACGCTATAACCATTGTCCTTAAGAAAAACATCATATCTTCTAACAAAATGGAAATTGACTTTGAAGATGTAAAAAGCATTGGAGATTATGTATTATTAAATAAGGAAATCAACAAAGAAGCTGCAATTGAAGAATCTAAAAAAGCAAAAGAAGAAGTAGCTGAAGAGGCTGAAGAAGTTGAAGCTGAAATAGTTGATGATGAAGAAGAAGCCGTTGAAGAGGCTGAAGAAGTCGAAGAAGCAGCTGATGTGAAAATAGAATAAGTTTAAATTTTATTTATTTATTTAAATTGCATTATTCGATTGTTTTTAAAATAATTGATAATGCTAACCGATTCTTCTTAGAAGAAGTCTAAAACTTGTGGTGATAATATGAGTTTTTGTGATATTCGAGGAGAAACAATCGATGTTGGTGCTTTTATAAGATATACAGGTACTGGTACCATAAGTAAAGTTGTTGAATTGAAAGAAGAAGACAACGAACAATGGGTAAGATTAGATGAACCTGCCTTATGGTATGCAGCTGATTCTTTAGAAGTAGTTAATGAAAAAGACATCCTAGATGTTGATAGTCTTGATAAGGACACTCTTGAAAAGGTAAAAGATATTAAGGAAGGATATGAAGAGCTTAATGCTAACTTGAATGATATTCAAGGTTGTGAAGGCGGAGGATAATCCTCTGCTTTTTATTTTATTTTTTTTCTTTTTTTCTTTTTTTATTTTTTTATTTATATTATGGATTTTTGATTATTTTTAGTTAATTTTAGCTTATTTTTTAGTTAATTTTAGCTTATTTTTTAGTTAATTTTAGCTTATTTTTTAGTTAATTTTGACCTATTTTTTACTTTTATTATAAAATTAGCTTTTTAAAAATAAAAACAGATAATTTAAGAATTATCTGCGAAGTTTTTAATGCTTTGGGCTAATTTAGGACCTATTCCTTCAACTTTCTGAAGCTCTTTTTCTGAAAATGGTCTCAAGTCATCACCGAATACATCAACCAATGCTCTTGCACGGCGTCTTCCTAAACGTTTCACACCAATTACAAGAGGTATGATGTCTTCATTTACACCGTAGTAGAGTCTTGCTGAGAGGAAATCCAAATCTTTTGAATATTGGTATTTTCCAAGAACTTCAAGTGTGTTTTTGGTAAATCTTACAAGCAATGATGCTTCATATGCAGAACGTCTGGTTGATGATGAGTAGACATGATAAGCATTTTCTATCTGATACTCTGTTCTTTCATTGATCCATTCAATCAGAGATACAGCTGTAGCTTCCGGATTGCCTATGTCGATGGCAAAAAGACCATAGTTTGAAAGCATTTCACGAACAGGGTCTTTGGATTTTCTGCCTTTAAATGAGATTAAAGGCAAATCAGGAGTTTGAGCCAATTGATAAATCAATTCTTCAGGATTGAATGTATCAAGATGGTTTGCATATTCCTTGATTTTTACGGCAGTTTCAACGCTATAGTTGGATCTTGCTATCAAATTGCCGAATGCTGTTGTTTTCAATCCACTTGGTGTTGCCTGCAATATCTGGTTGTGCAATAGGAATTCCAAGGCATTTTGAATTTCGAATTTCAACCCTTCTTCTGCAAAGAAACTCATAGATGAATTGGTCATTTGATATCCATAAAAAGTCTTGTTGAAGAAATCCTGAAGGTCTTCCGGAGTCTTTGAGAGAGTTGATGCCACTTGTGCAATGATCTGCTTAAATACTGCATCCTTGTTTTCAATCAATTTTGAATTTGTAGGCTCCACTTGACCATTCACATAACGCTCTTCAAGAGTCATGGATTCTTCCATTGATTTTGCAACCAAATAGGAGTATCCCACATCATCATACTGTGGCCTGCCTGCCCTTCCTGACATCTGTTCGTAATCAAAGACAGGAATTGCCTGAGGGCCTTGGGAAGTCCATCGGGTATAGTCTCTGATAACAACATATTTTGATGGCAAGTTAACCCCATACATCAAACTTGGAGTGGCTGCAATCATTAGGATATTACCGTTTCTGAATTCCTCTTCGATAATTTCCTTTTGTTCGCTGAATAATCCTGCATGGTGGAAAACAGCACCGTTTTCACAGCTTTCTGCAAGTTTCAGACAAGTTGAAGTAGGTCTTGACCCTTTTTTCTCAGGAACTGCAAGCAACTTATCAGCAACTTCCTTGAAACGTTGCTTTTGTTCTGCAGTGGTTTTCCTTTTGAGTTTTCCAGCAACATAACTTGCCAAACTTTCTGTAAACCTTCTTGTCGAAACAAAGCTTAGCGCTTGTGAATCGTCTTCCAAAGCCTTTTCCAAAACCTTTACAACAACATCATTCTTATTTTTGGTATTGAACATCTCGGTATCCAAAACATCCTTATGGAGAGGAACGGGCCTGTAGTCGTGTTCTACAACAACTGCATCCAGCCATGTCTCTATCTCTTCCATATTTTCAAGTGTAGCGGATAATGCAATGATTCTTAATCCTGGATTGATAATATTAGCCCTTGTGATTGCACATTCTATTGTAGGGCCTCTTGAAAATTCGCCGATCATATGGAATTCATCGATAATGAGTGTATCGACTTCCCTAAGTGCATCCCATGAAAATCTGGTCAAAGCATCAAATGATTCAAAGACCATGACTGATAAGTCTGAAGAGGAAGGGTGCTTTCCAACCTTTATTCCAAATTCTTCAAATTTCTTGAATTCCTTCACTTTTTCATTTTGAATTGAAAGAAGAGGTGCAGCATAGACTGCTTTGCCCCCATCTAAAATGGATTTGAGGGCTGCCATTATTCCCAATACGGTTTTTCCACTAGCGGTAGGGATAGCTATGACACAATTCCTGTTGTTTTCAAGGTATCCTGATTCGATAACTGCCTTTTGTGCAGGATTGAAATCTTCAATGTAGGGATAGCAGCTATTGATTATTGTCTTTATATTTTCTGGGATGTTTTCCATAGTAATCAGTCAATAAGTTTTATAATTAATGTTGTATAATCTCTAAATTTTATAATTCTTAAAATCGGATAATTTTTAAAGTTTTATAATTAATATTGTGTAATTTCTAAATTTTATAATTCTTAAAATCGGATAATTTTTAAAGTTTTATAATATTATTTGCAATTAATATAAAATCTCACTTATCATAGAGCATTTGATGAGTTTTTAGATTTTTTCCTTTTTAAGCACTACAATGTCAGAAATCTTAGTGTCTGGGTATTGGCCGTTTTCATCCTTTTCAACCGCTTTTGTCATGTCCCAGATTGTTAAGAGAGCTACACTGACACCGGTAATCGCTTCCATTTCAACACCGGTCTGTCCGGTTAATCTGCACTGGCAGGTAGCGGTGATTTCAGTTTCTCCAACATCAAACTCGATTTCGATTCCGCTAAGATTCAATGGATGGCAAAGAGGAATAATGTCTGATGTCTTTTTGACAGCTTGGATTCCAGCTATTTGGGCAGTTGTCAATACATTTCCCTTTTTGATTTCTGCATTCTTAATCATATCAATTGTCTCTTTTTGAAGATGAATCTTACCGCTTGCCTTTGCAGCTCTTCTTTGCTGTGGTTTTTCTCCAACTTCCACCATATGCACACCAGTTTCAGTTAAGTGTGTAAATTCTTTTTCTCCCATATAAAAACCTCTTTTTTTAATTCAATATGAAAATTATGAGAATCTTTTTTTTTAATTTATTTTTAGATTTATTT
>JADLKP010000211.1 GCA_016838945.1 Methanobrevibacter sp. | reverse complement strand
CAATTATTCCATCAATAAAAATTCATCATAAATTATTTTAAAAATTTAATTAATAATTTTTTTTAAGATCTTATTCTTTAGTCATGTTTTGAACTTCATTAAGAAGTTGACTTAAGACTTCCTTACCAAGACCTTCAATATATTTTATTGATCCTGCACATTCGTGACCTCCACCATCAATACCTGCTTGAGGTATCTTATCTGCAAGACTAATGACTATATTGTTGACATTGAATCCAAATAACTGATGAACAGTGTCAGTTGCTCTTAATACACCGAAATCTGGGCCATGTCCAAGAGTGATGATAGGTTTGTCTTCACCAAGTTCCTTTACAATCTTGTCATGGACAAATCCACAGGTTTTTCCAGGGGCAGGGAATGTAAACTTATGAGCATATTTTTCAACATCCAATACATTGAAGTAGATTCCATTATCCAATTGGACTCTTTTGATGTTAGGTAAAGCAGCTTTCATTTGGGTATCTACACGTTTTAGATATTCCTTGTATAATGCTTCAACCATTTTTGGATGTTTATCTATGTTATCAACACCTAAGATTGTGTCAATGATACCTCTACCATTCATGAATCTGAGGAAGTATGCTTCGAAATCGATACATTCGGCGATTTTTTTCAATTGCTCTCTATCATAACCCTTTTCAGAAGCAAGCTTTACATATTGTTCCACTTCATCCGCTTCTGCACGGTCTCCTAATACAGCAACTGCTGGCAAATGATTTATCAAATCTTTTACATCCGGATTGATGATATGAGCCACTTCAGTTGCAAGTGCTCCTGCAGTTATTTGGGAGTCTCCTCCAACAAGATATGGATTAACGTGAGTGTCAACATATTCATCAACTGCAACGGTGCCAGCAATAATGTCTTCACTATTGCATTCTAAGTTTCCATCGACTGTTTCACCGCTTCTTAAGGTTTTTGTTATTAATTCTCCTGGGAAGTGGTGGTCAATGACTACAATTTCAATGTCATAGATTTTAGCTTGCATCAAGGCTACAATATCTTCCTCTGTAGAACCGTTATCCAAGAGCACAATCAATGGCAATTTTTGACCATGCCTATCTAAATCCTCCAATGCAAATGATAAGTCCTTTACAACATCTTCCAATTCATAGAAAGGAGCTTTACTTGGAGAACGTTTGAAGTAGTGATATTCAGCATCACTATCCGGATTATTCGCTTTCAAATAAGGGATAACTGCCTTTTCCATAGCAACACCTGCACAGATACCATCTGCATCTGCATGGTGTCTTACAAGTATGGATCTTCCATCTAAAATAGCTCTTCTGATGACTTTTGCGGCTTCTCTCATCTTAGGTTTCAATCTATCCAATACAGGGCTTTGGATTAAGAAATCAACTTCTTCAGGTTCTGCCTTTTTATCCAATGCAATATCGATGAATTCTCTCATCTTACGAGCTTCTTCACCTTCCAATTCCTCAATGCTGCTGGATTCTATTTGAATTTCACCATTATGAGTATTAACTTCACCAATTACTTCGACGATATCCCCTATATCAATTTCAGGATACATTCTAACTCCAGGTTCATTGAATGCAGCAGCCCAAGTAATTGCTGTTTCATCGGTAATTGTAAAGATGGTTGGTCCAGATGTTTGTTGGATTTGTATAACTTCTCCATGAACCTTAACAACACTATTCAATGAGGAATCATCAAGAGTTGCAATCTTTGTTCTTTCTATATGTTTCTTGACTTTTTTGATTACGTATTCCCCTTTGAAGACACTTGCAGGAGCCATGTCAACTTCACGTTTTCTTTCCTTTATTTGTGTGATTTTTACAAATACATAGTCTCCTACTTTATTGTGGGAATTACGTGTTCTCATCAATCCCCATACTTGATTGTTAAGACTTACAAAAAGACCGTATCTTTCCACTCTTGTAACTTTACCTCTGTAGATGGAATTAAGTTCCAAATCACTCATTTCACATAATCCATCCAATTCATAAACAATTTCCTTTCCGGAAATATCTGATTCAACCACTACTTTTTCCGGATTTTTCTCTCTTTCCAATTGTTTTTTCTTCTTCTCTTCTTCTTGCTTTTCGAAACATTCGTCACAGTAGTTCTTATCAGAGTCAATAACTTTTCCACAAGTGTTGCAAACAGTAATTTCTCCAGTTCCATTACAATAAGGGCAATCTTCTGTTACATCCACAACCCCTTTTCCATCACATACTTCACATGGAACATCTTGATCTGCATCCAAATCAAATTTAGCTTTAGCCTTACTGTTGACTCCCTTGAAGTGACCTTTCATTTCGAAAGTCTCTACATAACCGGTTCCATCACAGTTATCGCATATTTTTGAATCTACAACTATTGAACCGGTTCCATTACATTTAGGGCATGATTTCTTCATTTTTCTCTCTCACTAAAATCTAAATTATTCCTGCTTTCTTAAATAAGTCTGAGTTCTCTTCAACCAGGTCATTTCTTTCATCCTGTAATATCACTGCTTTTTTCATTAAGGAGTTAGATGATTTGGCATATGAATTTCCGCTATATGCATCATTGTTTGCATAATACTGTACAGCCAAATATAATTCGTCACTTGCTTGCTTTTTCAATGAAACTTCTTCTTTGATCAAATCGATATATTCCTTGTAAATACTTTCATTCAAGTCATTTTCATATTCCTCGATTTCTGAAAGCTTTCCTTCCGCATCATCAAACTTTTGCTTTGCAATTTGAACATTGCTGTTTGCGCTATCAAAGTCACGATTATTTATAGAGTTGACTGCAGAGTTGTAATCAGTGTCTCCTTCAGTAATATCTGTATTCAAATCTTTCATTCTATTATTTACATTATCAATAGGGCTATTAATGCAACCGCTTATGCTTACAACCGCTATCAATATTAAAACAATTAATATAATATCTTTTCTCATGTTATCAAAATGTTATTATTTTTTGAAATTTAGTTTTTATTTAAGTACATAATTTTGTATTAAACATTAAAATGTTTTTATAAATAAGTTAATATTATAATATTTTACATTTAATTTAAACTTATTATAAAGATTATTATAATATTAACTTACTATAATATTAATAATATGATTTTCATATTTAATAAAATTTAGTAATTTAGAAAAAATAGGATAAACTGATTAAGGGTAAAGTTAGTTAAATGTAGTTTAAAATAGTTCAAATGGTAAATGATTGGAATGATAGTTTAAATAGTAAATAATTGGAAGAATAGTTAAAAAATAGTTTGAAATTATTTTAAAAATTAGGATTTAAACAAATAAATAAATAAAAAATATAAAAGTATTATTTAAAATAAATAATACTTATGAGTGCCATAAACCGTGGATGTTACAATATTCAATAGCTTTGACGTCTTCTACTTCAGCGTTTACATCGAATACTGCCTTAGGTTCATCACCAGGTTTTAAGTTAGCACGGTAAACTTGATCTCCTACAATCAATTCAACAAAATTAATGTAGTGTTCTTCTAACATTGGGTGTGCTTCTTCACCCATAGTTACGACAATTTTGCCATCTTCTTTAGTAATTACCGGGATGTGTTTTACTCCACCTTCTGGTAATTGTCTAGGTTCTAAGAGTTCCATTGCTTCTCCACAGCAAACTAATTCTCCTGCACCTTCTACAATAGCTTCTACCATATTTCCACAATGGTTACATCTGTAAATTTCATTGATTTTTGCCATATTATTGCCTCCAAATAATAATTAATTTTAGTTTGTCCTTTTCAATATATAAAGTTTTATATTATTAAAACAGTTATTCTTAATCCATCAAACTTTGAATTATAATAAAATTTTTAAAATATTGTATAAACTTTTTATATTTGTAAAAATATAAATATAAAGTAAGAATTTAAAATTTCATTTAAAGTATTTTAAATTTGGAGATAAATGATTTAAAATCCTATTTTAATTTTGTCTAATCTTTTTTAACTTTATTTGGAATTTTATTAATTAATA
>JADLKP010000210.1 GCA_016838945.1 Methanobrevibacter sp. | reverse complement strand
AATAAAAAAATAATAAAAAAAGATATAATAAAATATATTATATCTATTATACTATTATATTATTCTTATAATATTATATTGAAATAATATTATATTGAAATATAAAATTTTAATATCTGTTGTAAGTTCTTTCTAAAATGTATTCAGCTCTTTCCTTTAAGTTATCATATAAACGTATTTGAGCTTTCAATTCTTCAATAGCTTCTGTATGGCCTTGATCTATTCTTTTTTCAATATCCAATAATTTAGACCACTCATCACCAGAAGGCAATTGTTTGATATCATTATGAGGATTTAATAAATCTTCAGAAAAAGATACATTGAATGAGTTTTTAGTAATTGTAATATGCACATTCACATCATTTGGCATGTCATAATACTTACGAGGGCGGCCTCTAACGACTTTTTTTGTTGAAGATGTCAAGATACCTACATCTTCCATAGCCCTTAAATGTTCAATGATAGCTTTCTGACCTATTTGGAGCTCTTGAGATATTTCACTAACAAATCTTGGCTCTTCCCTTAAAAGATCCATGATATCACGTCTGGTCTTGCATCCCATAACATCAAGAATCGCTTCCATATCAACATCATTCTGTTGACCTTGATTGTGTTCCATATTTTGACCTCCATTTCTTAAAATATATAATTATAAAATAGCATTTATTGTTTAATATGAAATTTTATTATGAATTTTTTTCTTAAAATCATGTTATTATTATATTCTTTTTATTATGACTAAAAAAAATTCATAAAACTTTCTACAATAAAATATAAGTCATAAGTATTATATTAACTTTTTGTTACTAAAAACCGAAATCTTTATATAACATTTTGTTACTATAATAAGTATAGAGAAAGATAACATTTTGTTACTTTAATATAAAATGACAAAATAAAATCTAAATCCACTGACCATTTATCAAAAGCAGAACTTTAACAAATCAAAAAGTCAAATTTCTGTTGATAAGTGGCTTAAAACAAAAAAGTTATTGTAAGAAACCTATAAAATTCTAAAATATAATAACAAAACGGATAAAACACAAATCAAAGAATATTTCAAATCCTCTTTAAAAATCACACTATAAACAAAGATTTTTTTAGATTTAATACATGCCCTAAATCTAGAAACATAAAACACATTTTTCTATTAACCCATATGATAGAAAATCTAAAATCTAAACTCTTTGATTTTAGTCATAATATTAAAGGAGCTTATCGCTCTCTTTCTCTTTCATTATTACTTTATGATAAATTCATTAAAGGTGAAAATGTGGCTAAGAAAGAAAAAGAAGAAAAAGAGGACTTAGAGATTGAAGAAGAAGATCAATCCAAAGTCCAAGAAGATGAAAATCCTTCTGAATCTGAAGAATCTCCACAAGATGGCAAAGATGAATGTGAAGACGATGAATTAGCTGAATTAAAAAAAGACCTTGAAGCAAAAGATGAAGAAATCATAGAGCTTAAATCACATATTCAAAGACTTCAAGCAGACTTTGATAACTTTAGAAAACAGAACGATAAGCAAAAGCAAGACTTGATAAAATTTGCAAATGAAGGGCTTATCTTAAAGTTCATTGATGTCTATGAGGATATGGAAAGGGCTCTTGAAAATTCAACTAATGAAGAAGAACTAAGAGAAGGTTTAGAGCTAATCTATTCAAAAATGAAGAATACTTTAGAAAAAGAAGGTGTGGAAGAGATTCCTGCAGTGGGAGAAAAATTCGATCCATTCAAGCATGAAGCGTTGCTCACTGTAGACAGTCCCGATCATGAAAACAATGAAATCGTTGATGAACTTATGAAAGGATACACCTTAAAAGATAAGGTCATCAAATACTCTAAAGTCAGAGTTTGTAAAAAGGCTAAAAAAGAATAGAATTCAAAAATTAAATTCATACTTATAAATTATTTCATTAAATAATTTTCAAATCAAATATTTTAAAAAGGAATATTTGAAAAACAAAAAATCTACAATCATTGAAAAGATGTTTGATGAAAAATCAAAATAACCATTTAAAAAAAAATCAAGTGTAAAGGTGAAAAATATGTCTGATACTAAAAAAGAAAAAATTATTGGAATTGACTTAGGTACTAGTAACTCTGCAGCATCTGTACTTGTCGGTGGTAAACCAACCGTTATCCCAAGTGCAGAAGGTGCAAGCCAATATGGTAAAGCCTTCCCAAGTTATGTAGCATTCACTGAAGATGGCCAACAATTAGTTGGTGAACCTGCAAGAAGACAAGCTGTAACCAACCCAGAAAACACCATCAGTGCAATCAAAAGGAAAATGGGTACTGATTACAAGGTAACTATCCAAGGAAAACAATACACTCCACAAGAGATCTCTGCAAAAATCTTGCAAAAAATCAAAAAAGATGCAGAATCCTTCTTAGGAGAACCTATTGAAAAGGCAGTTATCACCGTACCTGCTTACTTTGACGACAACCAAAGAACTGCAACCAAAGACGCAGGAACCATTGCTGGTCTTGATGTAGTAAGGCTTGTAAACGAACCTACCGCTGCAAGTTTAGCTTACGGTATCGACAAACAAGATGATGACGATGATGTAAACATTTTAGTATTCGATTTAGGTGGGGGTACCTTAGACGTAACCATCATGGAATTTGGTGGAGGAGTGTTTGAAGTACAATCCACCAGCGGTGACACCCAACTTGGTGGTACCGACATGGACAATGCAATCATGAACTACTTAGCATCCCAATTCAAAGCTGAAACCGGCATTGACTTAATGACTGATGACCAAGCAGTGCAAAGATTAAGAGAAGCATCTGAAAAGGCAAAAATCGAATTGTCCACTACCTTAACCAGCGAAGTAAACTTACCATTCATCTGCATGGGTGCAGACGGCAAACCTCACAACCTCATCAACAACTTAACCAGAGCAAAATTAGAAGAGTTGGTGGATCCTATCGTAAACAAATGTGGTCAACCTATCAAACAAGCATTAGATGATGCTAAAATGAGCAAAAACGACATCAACAAAATCATCCTTGTAGGTGGACCTACCAGAATGCCAATCGTACAAAAATTCGTGGAAAACTTCATTGGCAAACCTGTAGAAAGAGGAATTGACCCAATGGAATGTGTAGCAATGGGTGCAGCTATCCAAGGTGGAGTTCTTGCTGGAGAAATCAAAGACTTAGTTCTCTTAGACGTTACCCCATTATCCTTAGGTATTGAAACCTTAGGTGGAGTATCAACTACCCTTATTGAAAGAAACACTACAATTCCTGCTAAAAAATCTCAAATCTTCTCAACTGCAGCTGACAACCAACCTTCAGTAGACATTCACGTAGTTCAAGGGGAAAGAAAAATGGCAGCAGACAACACCACTCTTGGAAGATTCCAATTAGTGGGAATACCTCCTGCACCAAGAGGAATGCCTCAAATTGAAGTAACCTTCGATATCGACGCAAACGGTATTATCAACGTAACTGCTCAAGACAAAGGAACAGGTAAAGAACAATCCATTACCATCACTTCCTCTACCAAATTAACTGATGAAGAAATTGAAAAAGCAGTTAAAGAAGCAGAAATGAATGCTGAAGCAGATAAGAAGAAACAAGAAGAGATTGAAGTAAGAAACAATGCCGACTCTATGATTTACACTGCAGAAAAAACCATCAATGAAGACGAAATCAAAGACAAAGTCTCTGATGATGAAAGATCCAACATTGAAAAATTAGTTGCTGAACTCAGAGAATTAATCGGCGGAGACGACATTGCAGCAATCAAAGAGAAAACAGATGAACTTACCAAAGTAGTTCAAGACATCGGTGCAAGAATCTACCAAGAAGCTGCAGCAACTCAACAAGCAGCCCAAGATGCAGCTGGAGCAGCAGGTACTGATCCTAACGCAGGAGCAGGCCCACAAGATGATGATGACGGCACTATCGATGCTGAATTCGAAGAGAAAAAATAAATAAATCACAACTTATTATAGATTAAAATTAATTTTAATCTATTTTATTTTTTGATTTATATAATGTTTATAACCTCTCAAAAATAATAAATTGAATTCTTTTAGACATTCCTCCTAAAAAAATTCTTA
>JADLKP010000209.1 GCA_016838945.1 Methanobrevibacter sp. | reverse complement strand
AATAATTATTAAAAAAATTAAAAAAAAAGCTTAAAAAAATCAAATAATAATTATTAAAAAACAATCTAAAAGGAAAGGATAATATGTCAATGTTAGGAAGTTTAGGAGAAAACCTTACAAACACCATGAAAAAACTGGCGGGAATGAGTGTTATTGACAAAAAGGTTGTTAAAGAAGTTGTTAAAGATATTCAAAGAGCTTTAATTCAATCTGACGTAAACATTAATCTTGTTTTAAAATTATCAAAAACAATCGAAGAAAGAGCACTTAATGAAGAGCCTCCAAAAGGAATTACACCAAGGGAACATGTAATTACAATTATCTATGAAGAAATGGTTAATTTGCTTGGAAGTGAAGCAAAAGAGCTTGAAATCAATAAAAAACCATTCAAAATATTGTTCTTAGGATTGCAAGGTAGTGGTAAAACCACTACAATTGGCAAATTATGCAAATACCTCCAAAGAAAAGGTTTCTCTCCAGCTGTTGTATGTACAGACACATGGAGACCTGCAGCATATGAACAGTTAAGGCAATTGACTGAAGACTTGCAAATCCAACTTTATGGAGACCCTGAAAATAAGGATGCATTAGACCTTGCAGAAAAGGGTTTGAAGAAGTTCAAAAATCAAAAGATCATTATCTTCGATACTGCAGGTAGGCATAAGAACGAAGAGGATCTTATCGAAGAGATGAATAAATTGGATAAGATTATCGAACCAGATGAATCCATTCTCGTTATCGATGGAACTATAGGCCAACAGGCTGGAGAACAAGCTAAAGCATTTTCACAAGCAACCGATATCGGTTCAATCATCATTTCAAAATTAGACGGTACCGCTAAAGGGGGAGGAGCTCTCTCCGCAGTAGCTGAAACTGGCGCACCAATCAAATTCATCGGTACCGGTGAAAGAATCGATGATTTTGAAGCATTCGATCCTGAAAGATTCATCTCAAGATTATTAGGTATGGGAGACATCAGAAGCCTTATCGAAAAGGCAGAAGAAGTGATTGATGAAGATGTCGCTACCAAAACCATGAACAACATGCTCAGCGGTAAGTTCACCCTTAGGGATATGCAAAATCAGTTTGACATGATGAACAGCATGGGCCCTATGCAACAGGTCATGAACATGATTCCAGGTTTAGGTGGAAAGATACCTAAAGAAGCAAGCCAAATGACTGAAGACAAGATCAATGAGTTCAAGATCATAATGTCCTCCATGACAGAGGAAGAAATGCTCAACCCTAAAATAATCAAGCAATCCCGTATTCAAAGAATCGCAAGAGGTTCCGGTGTAGACGAGAGCAGCGTTAAGGAATTATTGAGATACTACAACAATACCAAGAAAGCAATGAAGGGTATTGGCCGTAGAGGAGTAGGTGGAGGAGCTATGAATAGGCTTATGGGCCAATTCATGAAATAGGACAGTTTCCCATTTCTCTCATTTATCTTAGAATTGCACTTTTATTAATTAATAATATTTTAATTATAAATTTTTAATTTTACTAATAAATTATAATTTTTTAATTATGATGCTTATTTTGAATAAATGAATTTATTTTTTAACTATTTTTCAAGAGGAATTTAATGAATCAAGAAATACTAAACAAAGCAGAAGAATTGATAAATCATACTGATGGAAAAATCTGTAATCATTGCCTTGGACGTAAATTTTCAGACTGTGTAGAAGGTGATGGAAATGAAGATAGAGGCATTAAGATAAGAGAAGCCCTTAATCTAAAACCCTACACCATTGATGAAGATGAAAAATGTCTAATTTGCAATGACTTGTTTGAAGACATAAGCACCAAAGTTCTTGATTTGGTAAATGAAAAAATTGAATTCCTCAATGTAGAATTTGACACCTTTGTTGTAGGCTGCAAATTGCCAAAGGAAATCGTTGAAACAGACCAGGAAATCAGCGATAAGTTTGACTTCAATGTGGAAATAATCAAAAAGGAAGTCAATAGGGAAATCGGCAAATTGCTTGAAGCAAACCTCGAGCAGAACGTTGATTTCGATGGTGAAGATGTTCTTGTAATGGTTGATTTCAGGAAAATCCTTAAGGAAGATATTGAAAATCCAATCAAAGTCAGACTTCAAATCAATCCTATCTTTATTGAAGGAAGATACAGAAAGCTTGTGAGAGGAATTCCTCAAACAAAATGGCCTTGCACAAAATGCAAAGGCAAAGGATGTGAGGAATGTAACTTTACAGGAAAGCAATATCCTGAATCCGTTGAAGAACTTTTATCTGAAGTTGTGCTTAAGCACACAAACGGTTATGAAGCCAAGTTCCATGGTGCCGGAAGGGAAGACATTGACGTTAGAATGCTAGGTACCGGAAGACCATTTGTACTTGAGATAAAGGAACCTAAGATAAGAAAGATAGACCTTGAAAAAATAGCTGAGGAAGTTGCTGTTTCTGCAAAAGGAAAAACAGAGTATCTAAACCTTAAATTCACAGAAAGAAAAAGAAAGGCAGAGATTAAGGTATCCTCTCCAGACACATACAAAGTCTATAGGGCTCTTGTAAAATGTGATGATGACATCAAGGAAGAGGATTTGGACAAGCTACAGTCTCTCCATATCATCCAGCAAAGGACTCCGATAAGGGTCTCACACAGAAGAGCTGACAAAATCAGAGAAAAGGAAGTCAAGAATATTGAGGCTAAGTTCATAGACTCAAAGACCTTTGAAATGATCATAAAAACAGAAGGAGGATTGTACATCAAAGAGCTCATATCAAGTGATGAAGGAAGGTCCAATCCAAGCGTGACTGAAGTTCTTGGCACACAGGCAATCTGTGCAGAATTGGATGTGATTGAAGTTGGAATCAAATAAAATTTAATCCATCTTCAAAACAACTTTTTTTAATATTTCACAGTTCATAAAAAACTGAATCTTTTTTTAAATATTTCATACATTACTCCTAAAAAACATAAAGTTTATTAATATCTTAAAATATATAGTTTATTACTATCAAAAATAGAAGATTGGATTATTGCTGAAATCCAGTCACTAAAATTTTATGATATTTTATAATATTTTTGATATTTTTTTCTTTCAATATATAAAATTTAGATATGTCTTAATCAATTAAACCTACGGTTAGGGCTAAGTCTAAATAAGACTTATATATTGGCTTTTACAATGAATAGCTAAACCGAAGGGCTTGCGCTATGATATTCAACTTAAATATTGTACTGAGCTACTAGCTATTTAAAAAGATATAAAATGATGGGTTTTATATTTTTACTACACAATTAATTAAATATTAAAGAGGTATAAAAATGCAAAGATCCAGAGGATTTAAAAGTAGAAGTAGAAAAAAATTGACCAAAAGAGTAAGACCTGGTCGTTCTAACCCAATCACCAGAAGAATTCAACAATTCGACAACGGTGATATGGTACACATTATCATCGACCCAAGTATTCAAAAAGGACAACCTCATTCCAGATTCCATGGAAAAACCGCTAAAGTAGTGGATAAAAAAGGTAAAGCTTACATACTTGCATTAAAAGATGGTAATAAAGCAAAAGAATTAATCGTTACTCCAGAACACTTAAAATTACAAGAGTGAGTACAATGATTGGGAAAAAAACATTAGAAAGTAAACCAATACCTGCGGCTAAAGTTAGAGAAATTCTCGATGAATTCAAAGAAAAACATGAACTCAGCTATGAACAGAATTTAACTTTAGAACATGTAACTAGTCTAAATAAACTTTCCCTTGAAGATACTGAGAAATTAATCGAAGAACTTGAAGCATATGTCGACTACAAAGTAGCTGTTCGTGTAGCAGATATTGTACCAAGAGACATGGCTGATTTAAGATTAGTTTTTGCAAAAGAAAGAAACGCTCCTTCAAATGATGAAATGAAGGAAATTCTTGAAATCTTAGAAAAATACGAAATTAAAGAAGATGAATAATTTATCTTTTTTATATTCATCCTATTTTTCTATTTTTATTCTTCAAAGCCGATTTACTTTTTTTAAACAATTTTTACTACTTTTAAAATTTTTTTAAATTAACTTTTTTTAAAAATTCTATTTTATTCTATTTTTTTATTAACT
>JADLKP010000208.1 GCA_016838945.1 Methanobrevibacter sp. | reverse complement strand
TAAAAAAAATTAAAGAAAATTTATAAAAAATAAAATTTAATGATGATAAATCATGATAAATTATAATGTTATAAAAATTAATTTGAGTGTCATAATAATAAAAAAGAGGATAATGCGATAAAAATTAGTGAAAAAATAAGGAATAAAGATAAAAATAAGGAATAAAGATAAAAATAAGGAATAAATATAAAAAATAAAAAAAGGAATAATTAAAAAATGCTCTAGAAAACCGAATATCTAATAAGCGAAAGCTTCTCCATCTGGGGATTCCACTAAGAATTTACAGCAGTCGTCACCCATGGTGAAACATTTGACTTCAGTTACGTCAACATCCTTTTTAAGATAGTTTGCAAATAAGGCTTCGAAAATACCTGCATCCAAGTAGCAGGTTGGTTTTCCTTTCTTAGGAAGCAAACTGCATTCGAAACATTCATAAGCGGTAATGTTGATTATGCCGCCTAAATCAATTTCGAGTTTTCCTAAACCATTGTCGTCCCAGAATTGAATGATATTATCACAGAACTTGTTGATGTCATCATCATAAAGCTTTTCATACATTGCTGAACCTATGTTCTTACCTGATTGATTCAATACAGGATTGATGTTGATTCCTTCTTGAATCAGGTTGGATCTCAATGTGTGGAACAATAGGAAAGAGAACTTGAAGTTGTCCACATCCATGATGTTTTTAACCAGGAATTCAGCTTGCCTTTCTTCCAATTCCTTTTCATCTCCAGATTGGACTTCACCTAAGAATTTGGAATTGATGAAGAAGATTTTCTTTCTGTGGTCGTTTGCATCAAATCTGTAGCTTACGATTCCATCTTCTCTTAATGATTTCAAATGAACGGAAATTGTTGATTTGGATTTTCCGGTGTTTTTAACGATTTCGTCAAATTCCATATCTGTGTCTTTCAACATTGAAAGAATTGTTAATTTCACTGGACTTTTAACTACATTTACACCAAGCTCACCTGGAGTCTTTGCAAAAATTTGAATTGCCTTTGGTTGAATAGTATTTTCTTCATTCTCCATTTTAAACCCTCAAAAAATAAAATTTTAAAATAATTACACTTTTTGAAAAGAATTTATAAAAAATTCTAAGCATATAAACAAAAAATGTTTGATAATTATAGTATAAACTTTCTTACTTATATACTTGTTCTTATCTTTACAAAATGTTTTATAATTTAAATTTGAGTACGAACAGTTTAATAAAATTACAATCATTTTAAATTAAAAATACGAACATTCGTTATAAAATATCAAAAATAAGGAAAAAATACGAACAAATTTAAAAAATAACTTTTGTTAAGAGAGTTTTAAAAATAAATAAAAAAGAGTATTCATAAGAAAATTGATTTTATAAAATTCTTACAAATACTTTATTTGGATTTCATAATCCAAGATTAAAGATCTAATTTTTTAGCTTCTTCAACTAATTTTTGACCTAACTTGAAGCTGGTGTCATCGTCTTCACCATCAGGTACGTAGTAGATTTCCTGTTGGTCAAGAACTTCGAAACCGCATTCGGTGAGTTCGTTTGCAATGAATTCTACAGCTCCACCTCTTCCTCCCATGGAACCGAAAGTGACAGCTGGTCTTTTGAATCCAGTTCTGTTGAAATGGAGTCCTTTCAAGTAGTAGATAATGTCACCAATGCTTGGGAATGGGAAGTCATTGATGGTTGGAATACCGAAAGCGACTGCCTTACTGGTTAAGATGCTTTTTACGATTTCGCTTCTTTCATCTTCGTGCAAGAAGAACATTTCCACATCGTATCCTTCTGCAATGATTCCTTCAGCAACTTCGTGAGCCATCTTTTGGGTAGAATAGTGCATGGTATCGTAAACAATGGTCACTTTGTCTTCTGCTCTTTTACCGGTTGCCCAGTCACTGTAAGCACCGATAATCTTCATTGGGTCGGTCCAGATTTGTCCGTGGGAAGGAGCAATCATCTTGACTTGTTCCAAAAGGCCTAATTCAATGATTTCATCGAATTTGTTAAGCACTTTTTTACTGAGAGGGGTAATCAAGTTACCGTAGAACTTTTGTGCTGCATCCATAAGTACAACTTCTGGAATGTCAGTGTCAAATCTTTTAGCGAAACATAAGTGTTGACCGAATGCATCGTTAGGGAACAATATTCCATCTTCTGCAAGCAATGTGAACATGCTGTCAGGCCAGTGAAGCAAGAAAGCATCTAAGAATGCTAATGTTTTACCGCCTAAGTCAAGTGCATCTCCAGTTCCAACGATGTTGAAGTCTGCACCTTCCAATTTAGGGTAGTGTCTGAGTAATCCGCCTTGAGCGATTTTACTGCAGTAAATTGGCGCATCGAATTTTTTCCATAAGTCGTATAAGACACCACTGTGGTCTTTTTCTACGTGGTTTTGAACAATGTAGTCGACTTTCATCTCTCTGCCTTCTTGTTCAAATGCATCTTCGATACGAGCCATCATTTCTTCAGTTTTTCCAGGATAAGCGTTATCGATAATAGCTACCTTTTCACCGAATACAATGTATGCATTGTATGTGGTTCCATCTAAAGTGTATCCGTGGTAAGATCTTAAGTCCCAGTCAAGTACACCAATCCAGTATACTCCATCACCTATTTTTTGTGCTTTTGCTTTCATTTTAATTCCTCTAATATTCAATTACATAAAATATTATGTATTACATTTCAGCAGTTTTTCATAACTAAAGTATTATTAGTTCGTAAATGCTTAAACATTTATTTATATATTTTTTTATATATATAAAGTTTTGGTTTTATAATATGCGAACAAAAATTATCGTTAAAAAAATATAAAATTGCAATTAATCTAAAACGGAGTGCCGACTAAACCTACAACAAGACTAACCACAATTATGATTCCCATAAAGAAAGACATGAAAGTTACAATTGGCTTATAAGCCCCTTCAGGCATGATATAAGACAATAGGTTTTCAAATAAATATCCTCCGTCCAAGGGCTTCATAGGAAGCAAGTTAAATGTGCCTATTGCGAAGTTGAGGAAATAAATCCAAAAGAGAAGATCGCTTAAAGGCATTAAAATCCATAATAAAGGACTGTAAAATTGATTGTCATAAGGTCCGGCGATGACCTTGTGTGACTGTACTTGAATGCCCATGAATCCTAAGGATTTGTTCATTGGATTTGTCTTTAATTGGAAACTATACTTCCCTTGATCCGTTTGTATGTTTACTGTTTCATTTGGCCTTAAAGTTTTTATAGCCTCTTGGTAGGATGCTGAATCGTTGACTGTAACATTATTAATTCCTTTAACCAACATTCCTTCAGACAAATAATTGATTGCATTTCCCCCTTCTGTCAATCTGCTGATTTGAACGCCATCCTCTTCAAAGACTACAGGCATGATGAAGGAAGATATGATTAACATAAAGGCCAACGCAATAGCTGCCAAGGTCAAATTCGCCATAGACCCTGCAACATAAATCCTCATTTTAGCAGGACGGCTCAATTCATTCAACTCCTCATCATCAGGTTCAACAAAAGCCCCTGGAAGAATCGCAAACAATAATAGACCAATGGATTTCAATCCTATCTTTTCCACTCTTGCCAATATTCCGTGACTGAATTCGTGAACGATCAAAACAGTTGCAAGAGCAATGAGACCGCTTAGCAATGGAATGAAAATTGGAGACCCTGGAACTTCCACACCTGGAACAACCAAACTGACTGTAGGTGCATCCATAAGTGTTTTAAGGGAATAGACCAAAGCTCCAGCCATAAGAACCATAAATCCTGCAGAGATTACGATTCCTGCATTCATATACCATCTCCAAAATCTAGGAGCCCTATTGGCTAACCTATCAATGAATCCTCTTAATCTTTGAGTTTTCCACATCAAAAGAGGGAAGTTTACTTCAACCCCATGATCAGTGAGATAATCCTTAAATACAATTGCAATAACCCAAATAAGTATAAAGGCTATTACATAATACCATATACCATTCATATTAACACATTGATAATTTTTAAAAGTTTTAGTTTATAAAAGTTTTAACTTATAAAAGTTTTAACTTATAAAAGTTTTATTTTTTTAAAGTTTTAATTTATAAAAATCCA
>JADLKP010000207.1 GCA_016838945.1 Methanobrevibacter sp. | reverse complement strand
TGAAAATAGTTTTTTATCAATTTTTTATTAGTTTTAATCTTTTTATTAAATTTTATAAAAATAGATTTTTTTTAAAAGATAATAATGGAAGAAGATTATCCTCCTGCCATTATGACTTTAGTTCCTTGATTGGAAAGCTCTTCTTTTTTAAAGTCGATTTCATGTTTTACCCTTTCGACAACTTCTGTAAGGGCATCTAAGGTTTCTCCTCTGTGAGGACCAAGAACAACTACCAGGAATAATTGATCTCCAGTGTAAAACTCTCCAATATAATGGATTACGCTTATTTCAAATACTCCATGTTTGACTTTGGCTGTTTCTACAATGGATTCAATTTCAGCTAATCCCTTTTCCTTATCTGGAAGTGTTAAGGTAAGCTTATCTACAGTTTTATCCTCTTCTGTTCCTCTTACAATACCTTCAAAACTGTAAATTGCTCCAGCTTCATCAACTCTTTGTGATTTTTTTATCTCTTCAATTAAGTCTCCGATAGTAAAATATTCTTCGTCTTTTTCTACAATTTTAATAACCATTTTATCATCCTAAAAATAATAAATATAAAATTAAGTTTGATGCTTAAAGTTAATTTGTCTTATTTTATTAATATATTTTAATTTTTTCACTAATAAATATAACTATTGTTATAAATTTTTTATAAAAAAATAGAGATAAATAAATGATTATATTTCGCTCAATTCTTTCTTGCTCAATTCCTTGATTCTATTGACTCCATCAATCTCATCAATTACTTCAACAGTAGCTTCAGGAACAAGGGATTTCCAGTCTCCATCATTAAGGATTCTATCTCTAACCTCGGTTCCGGATAATATTTCCCTATCAAATAATTCCGGCTGATAGATTTCATATCCCTCTTCCTTAAACAATCTTTTGACAAGTGCATTTCCACTATACACTTTAGAGAAGGGAGGAGTCAGCATCTTGACTTGTGCAACCCATAAAGCATTTCTGTTAATGTCCTCAATAGGTATGATATAATATCTTTTAGGGTCGATAGCAGCATCATCCAATGCTTGGGTCATCATCATAATCCTTTCGCCTGCAGTAAATGGATCTTTTAGCTCATGGCTTAACTGAGCACTTCCAATACCAATTACAACTTCATCAACATAATTCAATGTCTTTTCTATAATTTGGACATGTCCATTATGAACAGGTTGCATCCTTCCGATTAATAAGCCACGTGTAACTTTTTTCATTGCATTAATATTTATTTTTTATATTATTAGTATTTGTTCATCAAATCCCATTTGAAATGTATCATCAATAATGTATAAAATTGTACATTTTGATTAACAAATATTAGTTTTAAACTTAAATTAATTAATGATAATTAAAATAACTTTATAGATTATTTAATCAATTTTTTATTGGAATCAAGTCATTTTACTAATTTTAATTAATTATTTTTCTTATTTCATAGAAAACTTTATATGTGATATGGGACTGATTAAAAATTATGTATAATAGAATTAATGTGGCATCCAAAACTAAGAGAATATTAGATAGCGCTTTTGATGAGCCTATCTCAGTTGAAGATGGAAATTACTTGATGAACCTAAAGGGTTCAGAAATCTATCCACTTTTGGCAACAGCAGATGCTGTTCGGGAAGAGATAGTTGGAGATAAGGTTACCTTTATCAACAATTGTAACATTAACTTCACAAATATATGTCATGTTCGTTGCGGATTTTGTGCTTTTGGTAAAGATCCAGATGACCCTGAAGCATATCTGTTGGATGATGAGGGCATATTGGAAAAGGCTGAAGGCGGATATCGTGATGGTGCACGTGAGTTTACTGTTATGGGCGGAGTGCTTGAGGATGCAACTATTGAATACTACGAGCATATATTGAAGCTACTCAAGTCCCATTATCCTAAAGTTGAAATTCATGGGTTCTCTCCAACAATGGTAAGGGATGCTGCATTAAATAGTGACATGCCAGTAGAAGATGCATTCAAGATATTGAAAAAGGCAGGTTTGGATACCTTGCCTGGAACTGCTGCTGAGATTTTAACAGACCGTTCAAGAGAAATCATTTGTCCAAAGAAAGTTACAACCCAAGAATGGATTGATGTTGTCAAAATAGCTCATGAAGCGGGAATTACCGGTTCCGCTACCATGATGTATGGTCATGTAGAGACTTTGGAAGAAAGGGTGGAACATCTGGATATTCTTAGGCAGATACAACTTGACACCGGTGGATTCAATGAATTCATTCCAATGACATTTATGCATGAATATTCCCCAATATTCCTTGAAGGGCAAAGTGATTTGGGAGCTACTGGTACTCAAGACCTAAAGCTTTATGCTGTAGCTAGATTGATGTTTAGAGACATCATTCCTAATATTCAGGTATCTTGGGTAAAGATGGGATTCAGATTTGCTCAAGTGTCCCTTTTGGCTGGTGCAAATGATTTAGGCGGTACTTTAGGTGGGGATGAATTGTCTGCAGCTTCCGGAGCTCCAGATGGTGTAAATGCAAGTATTAGGGACTTAACTAAAATTGTCAATGACTTAGGAAGGAATCCAATAGAAAGAAACTCCGCTTATACTGAATTCTATCCAATTGAATTCTAAATTTACTTTTTTTATAATTTTTTTAGATTTTCTATTTTTTCTATTTTTTAACTTATTTTAACTATTTATAATTTTTTTAGATTTTCTATTTTTTCTATTTTTTAACTTATTTTAACCATTTTAACAAGGATAAAAGGATATCTAAGGTCAAATCAAACCTGTAAACTTTTTGTAAAATTCGACTATCGTGAAACTATAGTTTATTCAATGAAAATTAGGATCATTTGAATTATGAAAAGGATAACAAGTAAAACTTGTCTCAAAGTCACGACCATACTTTCACCTCCTTTTTTCATTGAAAAGATTGTGATTTATTTAAGATATCGAAACCTTAATAATTAGTTTAAATTAATTATTTATATGTTTAACTAATTTTAAGGCTTTTAATTTAATTTTAATTATCATATTGCTTTTATTTTGTAAAAAACAGTCTTTTTAATAAATTTATATGAAAATGCAAAAAATAGATATAATAATTCTTGCATTATAAAAATAGGATAGAAAAATTAATTGAAAATAGTTTTGAAAAAATTTTAAAAATAGGTTATTAAATGTTAATTGAATCCAAAAAATTTGGATTCATTAACATCCCAATCTTTTCAACAAAAAGGAGTTTACGTTAAGGTGTAAACCCTTAAACTTATTTTAAGATTTATATTATTTAAATCTTATCAATTATGAACAAATCATGTTTATTTTAAGGTCAATATTGCTTTAGTTTCGTTATTTTAAATTTTACTAAATTATAATTCCACTCCTTTTTCGATTAGCCTTTCCTTTAAGTCTTTCATTGCCTCTTTCACATCATCCTCTGCAACCACATCAATTAGTCTCTCATTTTCCTTGAATTTCTTGATATATTCATCCTTTTTATCATCATCGATTATATCAATTCTTGAATAGTCTACAAGAGATTCCAAAAATGCGAATATTCCTCTGTTTAGAGCTTTTGTGCCAGGCTTATTGATTATGATCTTTATGGATTCTGCATTGACGATGCTGAATTTAGCTCCATCATTCACATGGTCCTTTCCTATTTCCTTGTCTTCAATTGATTTTACAAGTGCAATGAAGTAGGCATCTGCATTTTTCATATAGACTATGTCATCATCCTTAACAAACTCATTTTCCTCTAAATTTCCATATAATGAACGTGCAAATACACTTGGATCATTTGAAATGTTTACAACAAAAATCCCTGTTTCCCTAATGTTTTCCAATGTTTTGCTTCCTTCAAATATTCTGGCAAGAACTGCATAATCATCAACACATTTGAGTCCAATGGGAGCTGCATCCATTTCACCTGCCTTGTTCATAGTGGTGTAGATTGTTTCATATTTTCCTCCAGCCTTGATTCCAATGCTTTCTAAACTAAATGACATAATTATTCTCCTTTTTAATCAATTAAACAAATTTGTTTCTGTTTATTCTATTTATGAATATTTTATTCATCTTAATTCTTATATTTAATTATCAAATGATAATTTGAAAAGGTTTTAAATATAAGTAATTTAA
>JADLKP010000206.1 GCA_016838945.1 Methanobrevibacter sp. | reverse complement strand
AAAAAATTAATTTTATTTTAATGTTAATATTGGTTTCATTTCGTTATTCTTAAATTTTCTAACTATTTTCAATTTTTAGATATTTATATAAGTTATTAAAACTAAAATTTAATAATATATAACTATTTAAGTTTATTTAATAATCAAGTTTCTAAAATTTATTATTATAAAAATTGATGAGTTGATATTTTGAAGATTAGAACCGGTAGACTCGAAAAGGAAATGACCGATGAAGCAGCAGTATACACCTCTTCATTGGAATTTGATAGATTTATCTTTGATGCAGACATTCAATGCAATTACGCTCACACTTCAATGCTTAAGGCTCAAGGAATTATAGATGAGGAAATAGCTGATAAGATTCTTGAAGCATTGGATAAGCTAAGTGATGAAGGCTTTGATGCACTTGAATTTGACCATTCTGTTGAAGACGTTCATATGGCTGTGGAAAACTATGTAACCAAGCTTGTAGGTCCTGAAGCAGGATTCATGCATACTGCAAAGTCAAGAAATGATCAAGTTGCAACTGATATAAGATTGTTATTACGAGACAGAATCACTGAAATCCAAATTGGGATTCTTGAATTCATTGAAGGAATCCTTGAGCTTGCTAAAGAGCATAAGGAAACCGTTATGATTGGATACACTCACTTGCAGCATGCACAGCCTGTTACATTGGCTCATCACTTGATGGCACATGCACAAAGCTTGAAAAGGGATTATCAAAGATTGGATGATGCCTATAAAAGAGTCAATCTAAACCCATTAGGTTCCGCTGCTATGGCAACTACAAGTTTTCCAATTGACAGGGAATTGACAACTCAATTGTTAGGCTTCGATGATTATCTTGAAAACTCCATGGACGGTGTTTCCTCAAGAGACCATATTGCAGAGACTGTATTTGATCTCAGTGCATTATGCACTACATTATCAAAAATCTGTGAAGAATTGGTTCTTTGGAGCACTTATGAGTTTGGAATCGTTTCAATGGCTGATGAATACTCATCAACATCTTCAATCATGCCACAGAAGAAAAATCCTGATGTTGCAGAAGTGGCTAGATCCAAATGCGCTATTGTCAATGGAGAATTAATCACTATCCTAACCATTTTAAAAGCTATTCCATACACTTATAACAGAGATTTGCAGGAAATCACCCCTCATTTATGGAATGCTTGTGATGTGGCTTATGACACTTTAAAGATAGTCAACCATATGCTTTTGACTGTCACTTTCAATACAGAAAGATGCATTGAGTTGGCTGGGGCTAACTTCGCTACAGCTACAGATTTGGCTGACATTATGGTAAGGGAAAGAAAGATACCATTCAGAACAGCCCATAAGATTGTAGGCAGGATTGTAAATGAGGCAGTTGCTGAAGGAGTTAATCCAAGTGAAATCGATGGTGCATATGTAGACAATGTAGCAGAGGAGCTTGGATTTGAAAAATTAGGTCTTGATGATGAGTTGATTCACAATGCATTGAATCCAATTGAAAACGTTAAGATAAGAAACGTTCCTGGGGGGCCTTCTCCTGAAATGGTGCAATTGGCTATTGACAATATGAATATATTTTTAGATAATGAATTTGAAAAACAAGGAATCTAGTTTTTCATTTTCTTAATTATATTTTTTTCAAAAATGTTATAACTATTGTTAAAAAATTAAATTAATCAATTAATTAAATTATCAAATAAATTAAATTAATCAATTTAATCAATTTAATCAATTTAATCAAATTAATCAAATAATCAAATTAATAAAATCAAAATAAATAAATGTTTCTATATTATTGGTGAAATGATGGTTTATGACACTGTTGCTCTTTTAAATCATATAAATAGGATCAGAAAGGAAATTGGACATGAAGAAGTCGATATAGACATTAAGGAAGTTCTATATGATAAGGATACTGATGAAATGTGGATAATTACCAATGACCGTCCTGACAAATCAGCCATTATTGGAAAAGGAGGATGGGTTGTTGGCAGACTCAGGGAAGAGCTTGAAATAGGAAGCATCCATGTAGAAAGCCATTCGGATTTCCTTCAAAAGGAGTATAGGATGAATCTTTCTTTGAATAAGTTAAATTCATTTGTAAACGAAAAAAAGGAAAACTTGGATTATGGCACATTTATAGCATTGAACAACTTAATAGACATTCTTAAGATAAAATTGGATAATCTCTATTCATTTAATTTCTACAAGTATTTCAATGATTTGGATGAAAGTCCATATGGCTATTTTGAATCAGAAAAGCCTGCAGCTATTGTTGCACTCTCTGGTGGAACTGACAGCAGCTTTTCACTCATATTAGCTAAGAAATTAGGATTCAATCCAATAGCAATTACCGTTGACCCTGGAACTATTGTTCTTCCAAATCAATTTAGGCATAACATTGACAAGCTGGTTAGAGAATTGGATGTTCCTCATGAGTATATTGAAGTGGATTATGCTGATTTGGTTCAGGAATCATTTACCGGAAGATTCCATCCTTGCGGAAGATGTTCAAAGATTATTGAAGATACTGTATACGGATATGCTTTAGAGAATGATGTTCCTATTGTGATTTTTGGAGACATGTTGGCAACTGGAAGCCAGTGCATAACAGAACAAATATGCAATCTTGATGAAAGTGAAGAACAAATTGATGAAATTGATGAAATTGAACAAACTTATGTAGATAATGAAGTCAATAATCCTAAAGTTATTCGACTCAACTTACCTGCTTCATTATCCGTATCAAAATCTGAAAACAAATCATTAACTGTGCATTATAATCTAAACAAGTTTAAAGGATTTGGATGTCCATTGTTGTATGAAGTTCACAAGAAGTTCCCACACATGAAAAGGTATTCAATACAAAGAATTTTAAGGGAAACAAGATCTGGTGTACTTGAACCTGGTGAGGCATTGGACTTGATTTGGAGTTTTTATAAGACTGATTAGAAAAATGATTAAAAAATTTATGCAATGCTTAATTTCTATATTTATTATTAATTTTTATAGTTTATTATTAATTTTTATTATTTAATGCGGTGATAATATGAAAAAAACTATTTGTCCACGTTGTGGTTCCACTAATATCGATTGGATCATTCCACAGGTTTGGTCAAAATGGGAATGTAAGGATTGTTCCTATACTGGACCTGCTATTGAGGCTGATGATGATTTGATTGCAGAAATCAAGGCTGATTGGGAAGAGAATAAGGAAAAATATCTTGAAGAGGAAGACATGAGAGCTCAACAGATTGTATCTGGTGAAGATGAAATCTTGGATGAGGAAATGGATTTGGAAGAGGAAGATGAGCTTAGTGAAGAGGAAATGGATAAAAAACTCAGAGAATTAAATTTATAATGTATTATTAAAGTTCATTTTAAATCATTATATTTTTATACTTTATCAAACATATTATTATTTGAATATACTTGTATTGTGAAAATTTTTAGTTCATTGAACTTTTTGAAAGAGGTGATGTTATGCCTAGTTTTTTGAATATACGTGGAAGCAATAATGACTCTAAAGACCCTAGATTAATCAGGGAAGGAATTAAATTAGGAGTTAATTATAAAAGATTTAGTAAAGAGCCTGTATTAGGTAAAAACATTTTGCTTAGATCTAATACCGTTATTTATAATGATGTAATCATTGGAGATGATTTTAAAACTGGACATAATGTTGTTGTAAGAGATCATACTACAATAGGTAATGATGTATTGATTGGTACAAATACTGTCATTGAAGGTGGATGTGAAATTGGAAATAATGTAAGCATCCAATCCAATGTATACATTCCAAGAAACAGCATTATTGAAGATAATGTATTCATTGGTCCTTGTGCCTGCTTTACAAATGACAGGTATCCTATTAGAGTAGAATATGAATTGAAAGGACCTCAACTCAGAAAAGGATGTTCTGTTGGTGGAAATACAACATTCTTATCTAATATAGAAGTTGGTGAAGGTGCTATTGTAGCTGCAGGTGCAGTTGTAACCCGTAGTGTGCCTCCTTATTACTTGGCAATAGGTACTCCTGCTAAAATCAAGCCGTTACCTACTTCACTTAGAGTTCCAAACATGATCTAATTTGGAATTTCTTTTTTTATTTTTTTAATATCTAAT
>JADLKP010000205.1 GCA_016838945.1 Methanobrevibacter sp. | reverse complement strand
TTAATTTTCAATGTTAATTGGTATGATATATATTGCTATAATTGTTATTTTTTAAAACTAATAGCTATGTGTGCGATTTTGCTATAGTTTTCTTGTATTTATTATAGTTTGCCTATATTATTTTCATATCATTGAATTTCATACAAATTATAATGAGTTTCAATGAGTACAGCATTAATTAAATAAATACAGACATCATTTAATTAATGTATTTAATTAGATTCTATACTTATATTCTATTTTGTATAGGAGTTTTGATTGCTATTATATGGTTATTTTATCCTATAATTCTAGTGTTTTGAATCTAAATTAAGCTTAATCACCTTAGTTTGGATTTTGTGAAGTTTATAAAGTTTATAAAATATAATAGTAAATCGCAGCGGTGGACTTCTAACTAATGGAATTAATTATTTTAATCTTGTAATTTATTCAAAAAAGACGTTTGTCTTAAAAAATATAGAGGAAGAATAAATATGCCAGGACTTTTTGCTGCTAAAAAGCTTAAAAAGAATAGACAAAATTTTAAATGGAAAGACGTAGACTACAAAAGAAGAGCATTACGTTTAGATGTAAAAGCAGACCCTCTTGAAGGGGCACCTCAAGCTAGAGGAATCGTTATTGAAAAAGTAGGAATTGAAGCAAAGCAACCTAACTCTGCTATTCGTAAATGTGTTCGTGTTCAATTAATCAAAAACGGTAAACAATTAACTGCATTTGCACCAGGTGATGGAGCAATCGGTTTTATCGATGAGCACGACGAAGTTATGATTGAAGGTATCGGTGGACCATCCGGAAGATCCATGGGTGACATTCCTGGAGTTCGTTGGAAAGTAAGTAAAGTTAACAATGTTGCTTTATCCGAAATGGTAAGCGGAAAAATTGATAAACCAGTAAGATAATTGAGGTAATTTTTATGGCTAAATTATTTGATAAATGGGACCTTGATGAAGTAGAAGTGGAAGACTTAGGTTTAAAAAGATACATCTGCTTAGATGAAACTATCGTTCCTCATACTTTAGGTAGACATGTAAAAAGACAATTTGCAAAATCCAAAGTTTCTATCGTAGAAAGATTAATGAACAAGATCATGAGAACTGAAAGAAACTCTGGTAAAAAGAACAAAGCTTACAATATCGTAAAGGAAGCTTTAGAAATTATTAACAAAAGAACTAAAAAGAACCCTGTTCAAGTTTTAGTTACTGCTATTGAAAACACTTCTCCACGTGAAGAAACTACCCGTATTAAATACGGTGGTATCGGATACCAAGTAGCTGTAGACATTTCTCCACAAAGAAGAGTGGACCTTTCTTTAGGATTCTTAACTAGAGGAACTTTACAAGCTGCATTCAAAAACAAAAGATCTGTAGCTGAATGTTTAGCTAGTGAATTAATCTTTGCTTCTGAAGAAGATACAAGAAGTTTCGCTATACAGAAAAAAGAAGAAAAAGAAAGAGTTGCAAAAGCAGCACACTAATTTTAGTGTTTTACACTATTTTAGTGTCTTTAACGATTATAGGATTATTCAGAATTATCTATTAGTCTTCTAATAGGTGATTCTCCATAATTTTTATATTCAATTTTTATGATATTTTTAAATATTTTAAATATTTTTAATATTTTTATATTTTTTAATATTTTTAAATTTTCAATATTTTAATTTAAAAGACATAAATGACTTAGATATATTGACTTAAAAAATAAACATGATGTTTATAGGTGATGATTTTGAGTAGACGAGACAAAATGATTGCAAAAATCAAAGAATTGATGTACCAACCAGAATCCATTAGGAATATCGGTATTTGTGCACACATCGACCACGGTAAAACTACTTTATCCGACAACCTCTTGGCAGGTGCAGGAATGATTTCCGAAGAGCTTGCTGGAGATCAAAGATTTTTAGATTTCGACGAGCAAGAACAAGCTCGTGGTATTACTATCGATGCTGCAAACGTATCCATGGTACACGAATACCATGGTGGCGAATACCTTATTAACTTAATCGATACCCCTGGTCACGTTGACTTTGGTGGAGACGTAACTCGTGCAATGAGAGCTGTAGACGGTGCAGTAGTAGTTGTATGTGCAGTAGAAGGTATCATGCCTCAAACTGAAACTGTACTTAGACAAGCTTTAAGAGAAAAGGTTAAACCAGTATTATTCATTAACAAAGTTGACAGATTAATCAACGAAGTAAAATTAGGACCAGAAGAATTAGCAAACAAATTCATAGGCATTATTAATGAAGCTAATAAATTAATCAGTAAAATGGCCCCTAAAGACAAAAAAGAAGAATGGCTTGTAAAAGTGGATGACGGTAGCGTGGCATTCGGTTCAGCATACCACAACTGGGCTATCAACATTCCTATGATGCAAGAAACCGGTATCAACTTCAAAGACATTATCGATTACTGTAATGATGAAAACCAAAAAGAATTAGCTCAAAAAGTACCTTTAGCTGAAGTATTATTAGGTATGGTAGTAGAACACTTACCTTCTCCTGAAGTTTCCCAACAATACAGATGTCCTAACATTTGGGATGGGGACATTGAAAGTGAAGCTGGTCAAACCATGGTTAACACCAGTCCTGATGGACCTTTAGCTGTAATGGTTACTAATGTATCTGTAGATAAGCACGCTGGTGAAGTAGCTACCGGTAGAGTATATGGTGGTACTGTAGAACAAGGTACTGAAGTGTTCTTGGTAGGAGGTCAAGCTAGATCAAGAGTACAACAAGTAGGTGTTTTCTTCGGTCCTGAAAGAGTTCCTACTGAAAAGGTTCCTGCTGGTAACATTGTTTACATCACTGGTGCAAAAGGAGCTACTGCAGGTGAAACCATCTGTTCTCCTGAAAACAAGATTGTGGAATTTGAAGGAATAGAGCACATCTCTGAACCTGTAGTTACTGTAGCTGTAGAAGCTAAAAACACTAAAGACTTACCAAAACTTATTGAAGTATTAAGACAAACTGCAAAAGAAGACCCTACCATTCACGTTAACATTAACGAAGAAACTGGTGAACACTTAGTTTCAGGTATGGGAGAACTTCACTTAGAAGTTATCGGTGTAAGAATCAACAACAAGGGTGTAGACATCAACACTTCCGAACCTATTGTTGTATACAGAGAAACCGTTGCAGGAAAAACTGCTAACCCTGTAGAAGGTAAATCTCCAAACAAACACAACAGATTATACCTTGAAGTTGCACCTTTAGAAGATTCAATCTTCCAAGCATTGCAAAACGGTGACATCAAAGAAGGTAAAATCAAAGATAAGGAAGAAGCTCAAAAATTCATTGAACATGGTCTTGAAAAAGAAGAGGCTAGAAGAGTATGGGATGTTTACAACAAATCCTTATTCATCAACATGACTCGTGGTATTCAATACTTGGATGAAATCAAAGAGCTCGTTATTGAAGGTTTCGAATCTGCACTTGAAGAAGGTCCAGTTGCAAACGAAATCGCAATGGGTATGAAATTCACTCTTGTAGATGCAAAACTTCACGAAGATGCAGTTCACAGAGGACCTGCTCAAATTTTACCAGCTATCCGTAACGCTATTAAAGGTGGTATGATGATGGCTGACCCTACCTTACTTGAACCTGTTCAAAAAGTTTTCATTAACACTCCTACTGACTATATGGGATCAGTTACTAAAGAAATCTTAAACAGAAGAGGTCAAATTGTAGATATGCCAACTGAAGGTGACATGGTAAACGTTGAAGCTAAAGTGCCTGTAGCTGAAATGTTTGGTTTCGCTGGTGAAATCAGATCTGCAACTCAAGGTAGATGTTTATGGTCTACTGAAAACTCAGGTTTCGAAAGATTGCCAAGAGAATTGCAAGATCAAATTATCAGACAAATCAGAGAAAGAAAAGGATTATCCCCACAACCATTTGGTCCTGACCACTACTTAGGATAATCGGATTTTGATATTTGATTTGTATATTTGATCTGTTTTTATTAAATTAGGATTTTTTCCTAATTTATTTTTTATTTTAATAATTATTATAATAATTATTTTAATAATTATTTTTTTAATTAATTTTTTTATGTTGTTATTTTTTCAGTAATTTCAGTCTTAAAAAATAGTGATATAATCATATAGTTTATATATTATAAAAAATATAATAATATACATATAGTTG
>JADLKP010000204.1 GCA_016838945.1 Methanobrevibacter sp. | reverse complement strand
ATATTATCATATATAAATTTATTACTAAAATAAACTTTAATTAATACTATAAAATAACTTTCAGTTAATTTTTAGTAAAGATTTTAAAAAATAATAGAAATTATAATCATAATGGAAAAAATATCCCAATTGAATTAGATAAATTATGAAAAGGACTCAAAAATAAGTAAATTAAAGCAATATTGACTTAAGCTTATAAGATTTCGTTTAAGAATAGATAAGTTTTGCATAATATAAGACTTAAATACACTTTTTAATTATTTCCATTTTATAATTTAACTCAACTTTTTTCAAATGATCGTTTTTTAGAAAATAAAGAGCAAAACAAGCATAAAGAAAATAAAATAAAAAAAGAAAAAAATAAAAAAAAATAAACCATTAGTCACTAAGACTAATGCTTTCACTTTCAGATGAATGTCCAGACAAGTATTTCACTTTTGCTCTGGTAAACATCTTCTTAAACCAATCATACAATACAACTAAAAGCACTGCATTGGTTACACCGTGGGTCAAGTCGTAGGAAACACCATTAAGGTACAATGCAATGATTGGACTGATCTCCAAAGCTGTTCCTGAATAGAATATTGCTGAAATGTCTGTAATCCAACCATAGAAGAATCCCCATAGGAGACCAAAGACTATTCTGAATCCAACATTGTCGAATCTGGAAGCGAGAAATCCTGCACTGGCTCCCATAAGTCCCCAAGCAAGCATCTGGAACAATACCCAATATCCCATTCCCATAAAGAGACCTGATACAAATGCAGTCAATGCACCTACGATAAATCCTTCTTCCTTGCCGAATACGACACCCACCATAATAATTATGAAGGATGCCAAGTTTACAGCAGGAATTGACATCAGAATAATACGCCCGACAGTTGCAAGAGCTGTAAGTACAGCAATCAATACAATTGATTCAACAGGCGGCTTTTTCTGTTCATACATCTTGAATATAGCATAAAACAATCCCACAAGGAACAATATAATGAAAATAACCATTGTAATTGTAAATATCTGGCTATTTATTACACCATTTGCACTTGAGGTCATATTTGTTAACATTTGATCCATTGCACTCATTTTAACACACTCAATAAATTAAATAAAAAATCACAGAAATTTTATACAAAATTTAATTTTAAACCTCAATCAATTATTTGAATTATTATAATCATTAATAATATTAAATTACTCCAAATCCCATTTGGACTTCAAATCATCCAATGTAACGATTTCAGGAACATAATCCTTTACCATCCTATTTACAAAGGTGGTGTAGAAATTATTCTCTGCAAAGATTACCTTAGGGTCATCATCTATCTGAATATCCTTATCAAATAGCATCAGACATCGCTTGCAGTTATTGGCAACAAAATCCAAGTCATGGCTTGTCATGAGAATTGTAAGTCCATTGTCACGAAGGGAATTCAAAATCTCAGCAAGCGCCTTGCTTGATGTCGGATCCAACCCCTTTGTAGGTTCATCCAATACCAGAACATCACTGTTTTGAAGCAATGCCTTGACAATGACTATCTTTTGCTGCTCTCCACCACTGCAGTCATAGGGATGCTTGTCAATTAGATCAGAGATGCCGAAGAATTCAATCAATTCCTTGAACTTAAATTTGATGTTGTCAAACTTCAGGCTATTCAATACATCAGATTCAATGAATTCCTCATTGGACAGTTTCAATAGCTTTTCATAGCTTTCCTTGCTAAAATCAACATCATTGCCATTAAGAAGATTTGATTCAATGATTGACTCTAGAAACTCTTCCCTTACCTTGTCTTTGGAGAAGTGAATCATAGGATTCTGATGAACATAAGCCAATCTGACACCATTCCTATACTTTACCTTACCTTTGATTGGCTTCAATATTCCAACCAGCAATTGCAGGAATGTTGACTTTCCAACACCATTGCCACCTATCAAGCTTACAAAGTCACCTTCATGCAAGTCAAAGTCAACATTCTTCAGTACCAGATTCTCCTTTTCATATGCAAAGTAGATTCCATCCATCCTTATCAAAGCATCCCTGTTTCGACTGAATGAAATCTTATCCAAAATCCCTGATTTTTCTTCAGAATGGTATTTTTTACTGGTGTATGGTGGATTAGCTGGACTTGAATTATCAGAATTAATAGTATCTCCACTAATTTTAATTAAATCATCATGGATTGTATTAAGACAACGTCTTCCTTCTCGAATGCTTAAAGGAGTATTCAATTTAATTAAACTTGAATGCTTGACGGAAAGTGAGTTGTATATTTTGGTAACAACAGGAAGGTAATTTTCAAATACATCATCATATAATAAATAGTCTATATCCCTGCATATATTATGTATATTGTCAACAAACTCGATTTTACCTTCCTTAAGGAATACTGCCTTGTCAATGAATGGGAAGATGCTGTCTGCCTTATGCTCACTCATAATGACAGTTATGGAAAACTCCTCATTCAACCTTCTGACAATTGAAAGGAATTCATATGACGCGATAGGGTCAAGCTGTGACATAGGCTCATCAAGCAGAAGGACTTCCGGCCTTAGGACGAGAAGTGAACAAAGGTTCACCAATTGCTTCTGTCCTCCTGAGAGCTCATTCACATTCTTATGAAGCAGGTCATTGATTCCAAAGAAGGCAACTATCTCACTGATTCTGTTTCTGATTTCCTCAGTAGGAAGACCTATGTTTTCAAGAGGAAAGGCAATCTCCTGAATTACTGTGTCTGTCACTATCTGACTGTCTGGATTCTGGAAGAGATATCCTATATCGCATGCAGAGGAAAGGTCATCAAGGTCTTGTATTCTGGTACCGTTGAACTTGATTTCACCGATTCTTCTACCTGCAGGCATCAATTCCTTCTTAAGATTTGTGAGTAAAGTTGTCTTACCGCAACCTGACGGTCCGCACAACAATACAAAATCACCATAATCGATTTCAAGATTGATATTATTCAATGATCTTGTTTGTGATTCGCTTCCATCCGAATTGAGGTATGAAAAACTGAAATCCTTAAATTCAATCAATGCCATGACAATCTCTCCTGATGATACGCATCATTTCTAATTTCTCCATAAGACACGCTCCTTAATTTCCAAGTAGATCAAAGGCAATAGGAACACTATAAACGCCAAATAATAAATGTTGAATGGCAAATTGCTGAAAGAGAAGTCAATGGATGGATAAATGTTGATCATTCCAACCCCTTTCAGCAATCCAACTATTATAATAGCCACTGTTATTGTTATAAGAACTATAAATGCATAATCAGCATTTCCAAATTTGTATGAAAGATAGCTGGTTCTTTCTGTTGCATTGTATCCTCTTGCCTTCATGGATTTGGCAGTGAACATGGATTCCTCCAAAGACCATGAGACTGTAATTCCCATGATTTTACCAAGTGTCTTTGACTCTTTGATGATTGCGGCTATTCTTTTGTTTGATTTGAACTTGTCTACAAATTTGGAATTGTAGTCAGTGTTTATGTTTGAATTGAATTCATCCACATCCAATCTCCTTGAATCCTCAGAGCCATCTGTTCCTTCACTTTCATCTTTCTCATCATTTTCATCATCAAAGTCTATTCCATTGACCTTAAGGTTGTTTAACTTTTGAACCTCAATAGCTCTTGAATTGATGAGTGGAATGAATCTCAATGCCATTACGATTATCATGGAAATGATAGGCAACTTCTTAGAAAAGATGTAAAGCATTTCCTGATAGCTTACTGACTTGTTGTATGATGAAAACACCAAAATGACAATGAGCAATGCTAAAGACATCAAAATACCATATGCAATGGCTTCATATGTAATGAAAAAGTTTGACCAAAGGCATATCTTATGAGCGCCTGTCCTATTAAGCAAAGGATTCAGAATCATTATGAGAATGCTTAATGGAATGAAAAGCTTCATGATGTTCCTTAGCTCAGAACTGATACCCTGAAGGGATATTAAGATTAGTATGAGAACTAAAAATGTGACTACAAAATAAGGATCGCTGAAAATGAATGCAAAGAGAACCATTATAAAATAATAAAGCAAATAAACTGCTGGATGAATTGATGTAAGTTCCATAAAGCTCTCCTATCCTCTATTCCATTTAATAATATATTCTCATAATAATATATTCTCATAATAATATATTCTCATAATAATATATTCTCATAATAATATAT
>JADLKP010000203.1 GCA_016838945.1 Methanobrevibacter sp. | reverse complement strand
TTGATTAAAAAAATAAAATATCTAAAAATGCTTAAAGAAATCAAAAACTTTAGAAATCTTATTGATTGAAGGCATTGCAACATTCTTTACAAATTTGATTTGATAATTGAATCCAAAGAGTTCAAATTCTGATTTTACCCTATCCAATTCATTTGGAATATCCAAAGACTGAGGGCATAACCTCTTGCATCTGCCACAATGATTGCAAAGTCCTGCACTTGCCTGCTTATTGGTTATTCCACCAACAACCATATAATAATTCGCCATAGCATGCGGAAGTACACCAAACGCCTTCTTATTGAACAGATACTTTTCATTGTAAACATTGAAGCAATCGGGAATATTCACTCCTTTAGGACAAGGGAGACAATATCCGCAGCCAGTGCAATTGATCTTCATCATAGAATTGAAAATGTCTTGAACCTTATCCAATACATTTATCTCCTCATCAGATAAGGAATCGATTCCAACCCTTTCTGCAATGACCATATTTTCCTTCATCTGGTCAAGGGAACCCATTCCAGACAATACACAAGTTATCTCCTTTTGATTGAAAACCCAACTTAGAGCCCAATCCACTGATGATTTGTTGGAATCAACCTCATCAAACAATGAACTTACTTCTTGAGGCAGCTCTCCAGCTAAAAGTCCTCCTTTTAAAGGTTCCATAACGAATATTGCAATATCATTTTCATATGCATATCGAATTCCACGAATTCCTGCCTGTGCATTGACATCCAGATAATTGTACTGTACAAGCACCATATCCCATGGGAAATCATCAATTAAAGAGTTGAATTCATGTGGAGACCCATGATAGGAAAATCCAATATTCCTGATTTTACCATCATCCTTTGCATTTTCCAAAAATTCATAAAGCCCCAAATCCTTAAGCCTTAAAATTGTTGACAGGTCAACGTTGTGAACATAATAGTAGTCAATGAAATCCGTCTGAAGCTTTCTTAGCTGTTCATTTAAAAAGGCATCCATATCCTCTCTTGACCTTACCATCCATGAAGGAAGTTTAGTGGACAATTTAACCTTATCCCTATATTTCACTCCATCGGCACCAGTCAAACTTAATATGTCTCCTAAAAATGATTCGCTTTCTCCACCATGATATGCATATGCAGTATCAATGTAATTCACTCCATTTTCAATTGCAAATACGATAAATTCCTGAGCACATTCCCTATCAATGGAATTGTTTTTAGTGGGAAGCCTCATAGCACCTATACCAAGTGGAAATATTTCATCCCCATTCTTTTTAACTACTCTTTTAACCATTTAAACCCCTTAAATAAATATGATAATAACAAGATAACCTGATAATAATGAATTATGAATCATGAATCATAAATCACAAATCATAAATTATTAAATTAAAAATAATATTAATTTTTCTTTCTTAACTTTAATATGACAAGCTCACTGTCAGTTCCCCATCTGAAGGGATAATCCATGGAACCGACACCAGTTGTAACATGCAAATATCTGTCCTTTCCACCAATGTTCTTCTTAAAAAGGCCCTTATTATACATAATCCGATTTCCTATCCAAACAACCGGATAAAACTGCCCTCCATGAGTATGCCCAGACAATTGAATGTCAAAGCCTAATCCTGAGAATAGTTCCCAATTTTGAGGAACATGGAAATTGATGATATTTACCTTATCCTCCTTAATGAATGATTTCAGCTCGTCTAAGCTTACAGTTTCTATTTCTTCAAAGCTATAAGTGAGGCCAAAGATATTCAAATCCTTAAATTCCATTCCTTCATTATCCAAAATAAGGATTCCTGCTTTTCTGCAGGCATTATAAACATTTTCGATTCCAGGATAAAAGTCATGGTTTCCTGCTGTAAAGACAATCGGAATATTCACATCCTTCAACGGCATGAAATCATCCTCTTCAACTACACAGGATCCATCAGCAAGGTCTCCTGAAATAATGGCCAAATCACATTTGCCTTCTATTTCCTTAATCCTATCCCTTAAGTCAAGAATATGCTTTTTATGCCTAATGGAACCATAATGAACATCTGAAAGATGAAGAAGGTTTATATCTTGATTAATATTATCCAATTCAATCGTTTTCTCATGAACCATGATCCTATGAGCATGCCAATAGCTATAGACTGTTATTATAGGAACCAATAGAAGAAGTGCAACTATAATGTAAAATGGGAGTTCCACAAAGGATCCAACAATGTAAATAAACAGAATGTCAAAGAAGAAAAACAATGACATCCAAACCCAAACCCCAGATATCTCATCTAAGGTTCTTGTTATCAATCTTGATTTCTTCTCCTCAAAAAACATAGGCACAGTATTCAATAAAACAAAAAGAATGGTCAATAAAAGCAAATAAACAGTATCCAAACCACCAAACAATAAAAATAGGTATTTCATTAGGAAAAACTCGAATATCGCAATAAGTGGAGTGGACATCAACACTCTTCTTGTTCTGAAACTCATAAGAAAACCTCTACTATTAATTTTTATGAAATCATTAATAAAAATTGCCATAATTAACTAAATAAAGAAAAGAAAGTGCCGACAAAATATTTAAAAACTATTAAAAAGAAAGATAATATATGGCTTGACATATTATTATGACTTTAAAATAATAATAAATCTATATGAAAAACAATTAAAAATTATCCATTCAAGCTCATAATTCTTATTATAACTGGAGGAGAATAAATGAACGAAATATTATTAATGCTCCCTGGCCCAACAACCGCTGACCCAAGAGTATTGCAAGCAATGGGAAAAGCAGTTGTAAACCATAGAGGAGACGAATTCGGAGAAATCTATACTGAAACTACTCAGTTAATGTCTAAAACTTTCCAAACTGAAAATGATTCTTACATCCTTACCGGTTCAGGAACTTCTGCAATGGAAGCAGCTGTTTCAAACCTTGTAAACAGAGGAGACAAAATATTAAACGTTGTTGGAGGAAAATTCGGAGAAAGATTTGCAGAAATTGCAGATTACCATGGAATTGAATCCGTACCTTTAAATGTCGAATGGGGAACTGCTGTAACCCCTGACCAAGTGGAAGAAGCTTTGGAAGCAGATGAAGACATCAAAGCAGTAACCATGGTTCACAATGAAACCTCTACTGGTGTAGCGGCACCTATTCAAGAAGTAGGGGAAGTCATGAAAAACTACGATGCATTATTCATTGTAGACACTGTATCCTCTTTAGGTGGAGACTATGTTGATGTAGACAAGTTCCACATTGACGCTTGTGTAACCGGATCTCAAAAATGTCTCGCTGCACCACCAGGTCTTGCAGCAATCACATTCAATGACGATGCATGGGCAGCATGTGAAAAAGTAGAACCTAACAACTACTACTTGAACATGCCTAAATACAGAGCAAACGGTAACAAAACTCCTGCTCAAACTCCTTACACCCCCTCAGTTTCATTAATCTATGGATTAAAAGCGGCACTTGAAGTCATTCATGAAGAAGGACTTGAAAACAGTGTAGCAAGACACCACCAAGCAGCAGCTGCATCAAGAGATGCTGTTAAAGCTTTAGGTCTTGAATTATTCCCTGATGAAGCTGTATCCTCTGCAACCGTAACTGCAGTAAACATCCCTGAAGGTGTAACTGATGATGACATCAGAGGAACCATGTTAAACAAATATAAAGTTCAATTAGCTGGTGGACAAGACCATCTTAAAGGAAATATCATCAGAATTGGACACATGGGTGTAATCAATTACCAAGAATTAGCTATTACCTTTACTGCATTAGGATTAACCTTAAAAGGATTAGGTTTAGTTGAAGATGCAGGTGCAGGTGTAGCAGCTCTTGCTGATCATTACATTTAACCCAAACTTTTACTCGCTTCGCTCGCAAAAGTTTGATCAAAACTCTTTTCACTAGTTGAGAGTAAATGCTCTTAACTGGTATCTATTTTTTATTTTGCCAACATTTTTTACAATATTTTTAACTGATCTTATAACTAATCTTATAACTAAACTTATAACTAAACTTATAACTAAACTTATAACTAATCTTATAACTAATCTTAATATTCCCCTATTTTAAGAACATCCCAAAATTTTAGAATACCAAAATATAAACAAAACTATATAAGGAATTTTAAGAAAATATAATTATAAATATACTAATTAAAAATTAGTAATTAAAATTAATAATTAAAATTAATAATTA
>JADLKP010000202.1 GCA_016838945.1 Methanobrevibacter sp. | reverse complement strand
ATTTTAGAAATAACCATTTATTAATAGAAATAGTTAAATAAGTTAAGAAAATAGAGCAAATATCAAAAATAAGTTATAAATCAATACAAAAAATAAAAAAAGAGAATTTTTAAAGAATAAATCTTTAAAAATTATTTCAATAAAGTTTGAATTTTCTTAAATCCTTCGGATATTTTATCTTGCTTATCATGAATTATCTTTTCTGTATCATTTGTGAGTGCATGAGTTGGACATGCCTCAACACATTGTTGAGTGTCATATCCTTCACAGAGATCACATTTGGTGGCTTGACCTATCTCATTAATGGTGATGGCACCAATGGGACATACACTATGACATAATCCGCAACCAATACATTTATCCTTCTTGATAGTAATGGCTCCACCTAAAGCTACAATAGCTCCTTTTGGACATACAGCAAGACAAGGTGCTTTTTCAGGACTGCAATGCATACAGAATAAAGGGACTCCATCATGTACACGAATTGCATTGTTAGGGCAATTACGTTCACAAAGTCCGCAATCTACACAAAGTTCCGGGTTAACTTTTAATTCATCCATATTCAACACCTCTATTCTCCATCCAATGGCTTTCTAGCTCTTGTATCAGTTGTAATGACACTGAGAAGACCTTTCTTCTTAGCCGGCTTATCCAAGCCATAGATCTTTTCGATGTGTTCTCTTTGTTTCCTTTTGATGACATTTGCAATGTCATGAACAGCAATTGCTCTTTTGGAACAAGCTTTAACACATGCAGGACCTTCTTCTCTGTCTGCACAATGATTGCATTTGTGAGCATTGCTATATTGAATGCTGATTGCACCAAATGGACAAGCCATTGCACAGAAACCACAAGCAATACATTTAGTTACATCTACTCCTAAATTGCTCATTGCACCTGTTGGACAAATTATCTCACAAGGAGCATCCTCACATTGCTGACAACGAATAGGGAAATAGGAACCGTCTAATTCATGAATAGTGATTCTAGGAACTCCATGGACTCCTTCACATGCTTTTTCGCAATCTAAGCATCCATCACATAATTCATTATCTACTATTAATTTCTCCAATAGAGACCCTCCTTAGATACCTAATTCTTCACATTGATTGTCAACGAATTCTTGGATTTCATTAATTTGTTCTTCTTTAAGATGTCTGAATCTTTTTTGAGCAGATAAGTATTCCACTACAGGTTTTCTTTCTTGAGGTCTGTAAGTAACTCTGAATTCACCGTTTTCAATTTCAAATAATCCCCATGCACCGGTTTCAACTGCAAGCCTTCCAAGTTGAATGGTTTGTTCAGGTTTGAATCCCCAACCGGTAGTGCATGGTTGGTGCAAGTGAATGTAAGCAGGACCTTTGGTTTCAGCTGCCTTTTTGACCTTTTTCATAAAGTCTTCAGGATATGAAATTGATGCTGTAGCAACATATGGAATTCCATGAGCTGCCATAATGAAAGCCATGTTTTTCTTAGGCTTGTCTTCACCAAAGCTTAAGTTACCTGCTGGTGAAGTGGTGGTAGATGCACCGTAAGGGGTAGCTCCACTTCTTTGAATACCAGTGTTCATGTAAGCTTCGTTATCGTAACAGATATATGTTATGTCGTGACCCCTTTCCATTGCACCGGATAATGATTGGATACCGATATCAGCAGTACCTCCGTCACCACCGAAAGCGACAACATTAACATCTTCCTTGCCTTGAGCCTTCAATGCTCTTTCTACACCGGAAGCCACTGCACCTGCATTTTCAAAAGCAACGTGAATCCATGGGACTTCCCATGCTGTTTCAGGATAAGGGGATGTCATAACATCCAAACAACCAGTTGCACAGGCAACCACAGTGTTTCTGCCTAACGCCTTAAGAGCAAGCCTTACAGCAATAGCTGCTCCACAACCGGCACAGCCTCTGTGACCTGGTGCCAATAATTCTTCTTCAGGAAATTCCATATTATTCATCCTCCTTTAAGCCTAACCAAGTAACTTCTTTTACTGGATTTTTAGTTAATTCTACAGCTTCTTCAATGTATTCAGGAATAACATCTCTTCCACCTAATCCTAAAATGAAGCCATAGGTTTCTTTGTGACATTTAGCTTTCAAGTCTGCGAAAAGAGCTCCTCCAATACCGAATGAGAAGTTTTTATCAAGCACTGCTAATTTTTCAGCGTTTTTAGTGATTTCATCAATTTCCTCGAATGGGAATGGTCTGTAGGATCTGATTTTCAATAGACCTACCTTTTCGCCTTTTGCTCTTAACTGGTCAACCACATGTCTTACTGTACTTGCCATTGAACCCATACAGACTAAGATGATTTCTGCATCGTCACATAAGTAGCTTTCAGTCAATCCATATTCTCTTCCGAACTTTTCACCGAATTCTGCACCTACTTCCTTGATTACTTCCATGGACTTGTCCATAGCAACTTGCATGTCGTGTCTTGCTTCTGTATAATATGTAGGGTCTGCAAAGTTACCTAAAGACATTGGTCTTTCAGGATCCAAATATGCAAACTTAGGCACATATGGTTCAAGGAAGGTATCCACTTCAGCTTGTTCGAGCAAGTCCACCGGTTCAACGGTGTGGGTTAAAATAAATCCGTCTAAACATACCATAACAGGCAACATAACTTCTTCATGCTCTGCAATTCTGTATGCCTGAAGGATAGTGTCGAATCCTTCTTGAGCATTTTCCACATAAAGTTGAATCCATCCTGCATCTCTTTGTGCGATGGAATCCTGTTGATCGTTCCAAATGTTTAATGGAGCAGAAATTGCCCTGTTCGCATCTGCCATTACTATTGGAGCTCTCATACCTGCAGCTGCAAACAATATTTCATGCATTAACATTAATCCTTGAGATGAAGTAGCAGTAAATACTCTTACTCCCGCTTCAGAAGCTCCTAAAGTAGCACTTATTGCACTGTGTTCTGATTCTACTCTAATATACTCTGCATCCAAATCACCATCTGCAACGAATTGTGCAAGGTATTCGGATATTGTAGTTTGAGGAGTAATAGGGTAAACAGGAACAACTTGTGGTTTAGCTAACTTTACAGCTTCAGCAACTGCTCTATTTGTTGTCATAATTTCTTTTGCCATAAAATTTTCTCCACTCTTATTTTTTATCAATGATAGACATCATCTATCCAATTATCAACATAATATAGAATACAACTATTCTATCTCCATTTTAATAGCTTGAACTGGGCATTCCTCTTTACAAATGCCGCAACCTTTACAATAATCGTAATCGATGTCATGGTCCTTGTTTACGCATCCTTCCGGACAGAACATGAGACAGTTATTGCAATCTACACAAGCATTCTTATCAAGGATTGGTTTAAAAGTTCTCCAACTCCCTGTTTTGTTTTTACGTGTACTTCCAGGTTCACTAATTGCACATCCAATAGAAACCATTTAATCACCTTTCATAATAAATTCAATTAATAATTTGATCAAACTCAAAAGCAAAAATTAACATTTAAACCATATCATAAGCTTTTTGAGCTGCCACTGCGTTTTTCTCTCCAATTGGGCCTGGGAAAGTTTCCTTAATTACTTCGATAAGTGAACCTATGCTTACTTCACCGGTCTTCTTAGCAAAGTATCCTAAAATAATGGTGTTTACAATGTTCACACCTAAAATTTCAAGTGCGATGCCTGTTGCATCAACATCAAATACTTCGTATTTTTCAGATTCAACTTTCTCATGGGTATTTATAATAACTTCACCATTTTCATTCAATCCAGAATAAACATCAACAACACTTAAAAGACCGTCATCAAGAACTATCACATGATCCGGGTTGTAAACCTGATATCTTAAATTGATAGGTTCTGTGTCGATTCTGGTAAATGCCATAACAGGAGCTCCTCTTCTTTCTACACCGAAGAATGGGAACGCTTGAGAGTATTTACCATCTTTAAATGCTGCTTTTGCCAAAATTTCAGCTGCAGTTACAGCACCTTGTCCTCCACGTCCGTGGAAGCGAATTTCAATCATTGATATTTCCTCCATTCTTTATATACTATAATTTTTAATATACATTGTATATAAATATGTTGATTTATCATGATAAATTATTACAAATTATTAGGAATCTCAAAAAATTTTAATGCCCTAGATATTTTTTTAATTCTATTGAACTCATGTTATGGAACTCCCCATTAATCAGGAAAAAATCTTAAAATGAAAAAGTGCATTGAGAAGAAAATTATTCCTGAACAAATGAGACTATACAAAAGAATATAATAT